>JBEGJL010000341.1:0-4019 GCA_041184605.1 Pseudomonadota bacterium | reverse complement strand
ACCCAGGATCGTTGTGGAGCTGGAATTGCTCTTGCTGGAAGACGCCTAGTACCCGAGCGTCAGGTCCATCACTGGTTCGAGCGGCTCACCCCTGCGATAACGCTCCAGGTTGACGAGGAACCGCTCGACCGAGCGGATGAACATCTTATCCTGAGCCCGGCCTGACAGGTGCATGGTGATGTGGGCATTGGGCAGGCTCCACAGCTCGTGATCGGCCGGAAGCGGTTCAGGCGTGGTGACGTCGAGGAAGGCCGAGTGGATCTGGTTGGCCTTGAGCGCGGCAACCAAGGCATCCTGATCGACCACCTGGCCGCGGGCGATGTTCACCAGCACGGCATCGCCTTTCATCACCGCCAGTTCCGCCGCGCCAATCATGCCATCGGTCTCGGGCGTGGCGGGGACGGCCAGGATCACCCAGTCAAATTGACCCAGCCTGGCCCGCCATTGGTCGGGGGCCAGCGTATCCGGACCAGGGGTGCGGCGCACCTTGGTCACTTCAACGCCAAAGGGGGCCAGCCGCTCGGCAATCAGTCCGCCAATGGCGCCCATGCCCAGCAGCAGTGCCTTGCTGCCGAACAATTCGCGCTTGCCGGGCGAATCCATCAGCCATTCATGCCGGGCCTGAGCGTGGACCACTTCGCGATAGCCCTTGGCCACGGTCAGCATGCCCATCACCACATATTCAGCGATGGTGATGGCGTTGATCCCCGCGCCATTGGTGACCACGACCCCGCGCTCATGCATCAGCGATAGCGGCATGTGATCGAGCCCGGCATAGATCGAATTGAGCCACTTCAAGCGCACCGCGCGCTGCGCCGCTTCGGCCATGTCCTCTTTCTTGTAGAGATCGAACCAGCCGATTTCAGCCTGATCGGCGATCTCCATCAATTCTTCGGTGGTCGTGAACCAGCGCGGTTCGATCCAGTCGGGCAGGCGCGGTTCGAGCATTGGCCGGGCGATGGCGGAAAGAACGGCTACGGTCATCGTCAGTCTCCCAATTTCCAGTCCCAGCCGAGCGGGTCGCCGTCCATCACCTCGACACCCTGCGCCGCGAGCTCATCACGCAGGCGGTCGGAGGTGGCGAAATCCTTGGTAGCGCGTGCTTCCTTGCGCTGAACCAAAACTGCCTCAATCTCGGCCTCGGTGGTCGTTGCGGCTTTGGGGCGCAGGCGGAGGTCCGTTCGCTCAAGCGACCGCAGGCCCAGGCCAAGCACCGCGTCCATCGCGGCGATGGCCGCCAGTTTCTCACCGACATCGACCTTTTTCAGCGCGACGACCTCTTCCAGCACCGTCAGCGCGACTGCGGTGTTGAGGTCATCCGACACGGCTGCACCAAAGCGCTCAAGGTAGGCTGAGAAGCGCTCACCGGCTTCTAGCGACGGTTCCGACTGCCCACGCAGGGTAGCGACGGCCATCACCAACCGCTTCAGCCGCACGAGCGCGGCCTGCAGGCCATCCCAACTGAATTCCAGCTCGCTGCGGTAATGGGCCTGCAGGCACATCATCCGATAGGCGAGCGGGTGATACCCCTTGTCGATCAGCAGCTGGAGCCGCAGGAACTCGCCCGACGACTTGCTCATCTTGCCACTGCGTTCGACCAGGAAGTTGTTGTGCATCCAGATGTTCGCGCCGGAATTGGCCGGGACGTTGAGGCCGTTGGTGCAGCAGAAGGCCTGGTTCTGCGCAATCTCGTTGGGGTGGTGGATTTCGCGGTGGTCGATCCCGCCAGTGTGGATATCAAACGGGAAGCCCAGCACCTGACCGGACATGACCGAGCATTCCAAATGCCAGCCCGGCGCGCCCCGGCCCCAGGGGGAATCCCATTCCATCTGCCGCTTTTCGCCGGGCGGGGTCTTGCGCCAGATCGCGAAGTCGGCCGCGTTGCGCTTGCCCTCGACAGCTTCGATCCGCCCTTCCCCGTCCTCGGTCTGGGCGCGGGCGAGGCGACCATAGTCGGCCACGGTCGAGACATCGAAATAGAGGCCGCTGTCGAGTTCGTAGCAGTGCTTGTCAGCGATGCTCTTCGCGAAATCGATCATCGCGGGCACGAATTCGGTGGCGATCGTCCACTGCGCCGGCTGGCGAATGTTCAGCGCCTTCACGTCTGCCCAATAGGCTTCGGTATAGTGCTTCGCGATGTCCCAGATGGATTGGGCGCGTTCCGCAGCCATCTTTTCCATCTTGTCTTCGCCCGCATCGGCATCGTCAGTCAGGTGGCCAACATCGGTGATGTTGATCACGTGGGTCAGCTTGTAACCCTTGAAGCTCAAGGTGCGGCCCAGCACGTCGGCAAAGACATAGGCTCGCATGTTGCCGATGTGCGGGTAATTGTAGACCGTCGGCCCGCAGCTGGAGACGCGCGCGTCGCCCGGGGGGACGGGCTGGAACTCGTCCAGCTGGCGGGTCAGGCTGTTGACCAGCTTGAGGGGCGTCTTGCTCATCCCTCGCGCCTTACTTGCGGGAGCGGCGCGGTCAAGCTGCGAGCGAGGCAAGCAACAGCCCCACCCCGGCCATGACCACCAGCAATCCGGCGACTTCATGGCGCTGGGCTGCCTTGCCCGTCAGCCGCCGCGCCAGCAGTGCGGCCATCGGCATTTCGATCAGGCCCAGGGTCCGAACATTGGCTGCGGCGGTCAGGGCAAAGGCGGTAAACCAGCAGGCCGAGGCCAGGGCGCCAAGGAACCCTGCGCCGAGGCTTGTCCGCCAGACCCGCAGGCTGCCGGTAAAGGCAGCACGGTCTCGCGCGGCCAGCCAGATCGCCAGCAAGCCGGCCTGGATGGTCAGACTGATCACCAGCAAGGTCAGCGCGCGGATCAGGAAATCGCCGCCTTGCAGCGCACCGATCCCGCCACGAAAAGCAATGGCGGAAAGGCCAAACAGGCCGCCAGCGGCGATCCCGGCCGCCATCATCCGACCTTCCTTGAGGAGGTTGCGGTAATCCCCGGGCTGGACCGAAGCTATCAGCACCCCGGCAGTCACCACACCGACGGCCAGCCAGGCCATCGGCGAAAGGTGATCGCCAAGCAGGGCAACACCGAACAGCGCCACCAGCACGGGTTCAGTCTTGATATAGGCATAGGCAACGCCAATCGCGCGCTGGTGCATCACCAGCAGCATCAGCGCCGTTCCAAGGATCTGGCAGAACGCGCCAAAGGCACCCCAGGCGAGGGCCAGTGGGGAAAGGCCGGGCAATGGTTGGTCAGTCAGCCACAGGCCCGCGATCAGGAATAACCCGGCAAACGGCAGGCCAAAGACGAACCGGACCTGGGTGGCCCCCAGCATCCCGATGGTTCTGGTCAGGCCGGCCTGGGCACCATTGCGAAAAAGCTGCGCTGCGGCAGCGGCGATCGTGATCGGCACCCACAGGAGCGGGACCAACCCGGCCCCAATCAAGCTCAGAACCCCTCCCAGCGGATCGCTTCATCCAAGGGCGCGCGGGGCACCGGGAAATTGTTGACCGGCGCCGCCGGATCGCGCCAGCCCACGCCAAGTCCGCAGAAGAAGATGTGATCATCGGGAATGTCCACCACCGCGCGGATCTGTTCCTGATAGATCGCCCAGGCTTCCTGCGGGCAGCTATCCAGCCCCTCCTCGCGCAGCAGCAGGCAGACGGTCTGCAACCACATGCCGATGTCTGACCATTGCGGCCGCCCCATGTAGCGCGGGGTGTGGATCAGCATCAGCACCGGCGCGCCAAAGGCCTGGAAGTTTTTCGCGAACCACATCATCCGGCCCATCTTGTCATCGCGCGGGATTTCCAGTGCGACATACATCGCCTCGCCCACGCCCTTGCGACGTTCGGCATAGGCACCGTCCAGCTCGGGCGGATAGATGTGGTATTCTGGCTTATGCCGGGCCGGCCCTTCGGGCAGGATCGCGGCGACATCGGCCAGCAGTTTCGCCAGCGGAGCCCCGGTAATCACCGTGGCATTCCACGGCTGGGTATTGCCGCCCGACGGGGAATTCTGGGCCTTTTCCAGCACCCGCCGCAGCACCGCCTGATCGACCGGCTTGTCAAG
>JBEGJL010000340.1:0-3399 GCA_041184605.1 Pseudomonadota bacterium | reverse complement strand
GGGCTTCCCATATAGGTCTGGTTAAACATCCATGTTCATACTCTTCGTCTACCGAAGGGTCACTCCATCTGTGGGAAGGCTTCACAATGCCAAGTTTCGCCCAGAGCCTTGAAAAGACGCTGCACAGCGCGCTCGCCAACGCGTCAGAGCGCAGCCATGAGTATGCGACTCTGGAACACCTGCTGCTCGCCCTGATCGACGATCCGGACGCCGCCCAGGTGATGCAGGCCTGCGGGGTGGAGCTGGGCGAGCTGGGCGAAGTGGTGCGCCAGTACCTCGACCAGGAATACCAGAGCCTGAAGACCGAGGAGAAGGGCGATCCTGCCCCGACCGCCGGTTTCCAGCGCGTGATCCAGCGCGCGATCCTGCATGTGCAATCGAGCGGCAAGGACACCGTTACCGGCGCCAACGTGCTGGTCGCGCTGTTTTCCGAACGCGATTCCTATGCCGTCTATTTCCTGCAACAGCAGGATATGAGCCGGCTTGATGCCGTCAGCTTCATCAGCCACGGGATCGGCAAGGGCGGCAGGCGGATCGAGGACAAGAGCCCCAAGGGCACCGAAAGCGAAAGCCCGGCCCAGGAGGAAAAGGCCCAGGGCAAGGACGCCAAGAAGGAAAGCGCGCTCGACCAGTTCTGCGTCAATCTCAATGAAAAGGCGCTGGCCGGCAAGGTCGATCCGCTGATCGGTCGCGGACCGGAAGTGGACCGGACGATCCAGATCCTGTGCCGCCGCTCAAAGAACAACCCGCTCTATGTCGGCGATCCCGGCGTGGGCAAGACCGCCATCGCCGAAGGCCTGGCGCGCAAGATCGTTGAAGGCGAAGTGCCCGAAGTGCTTTCGGAAGCGGTAATCTACAGCCTCGACATGGGGGCACTGCTGGCCGGAACCCGCTATCGCGGCGATTTTGAGGAGCGGCTCAAGCAGGTTGTCTCCGAACTCGAAAAGATGCCGCACGCGGTGCTGTTCATTGACGAGATCCACACCGTGATCGGTGCCGGCGCAACCAGCGGCGGGGCGATGGACGCATCCAACCTGCTCAAGCCGGCGCTTTCGGGCGGGACGATCCGCTGCATCGGTTCGACCACCTACAAGGAATTCCGCAACCACTTCGAAAAGGACCGCGCCCTGCTGCGCCGGTTCCAGAAGATCGACGTGAACGAGCCGACGGTCGAGGATACGATCAAGATCCTGAAGGGTTTGCGCACGGCTTTCGAGGACCACCACAAGGTCAAGTATACCCCCGACGCTATCAAGACCGCGGTCGAGCTTTCGGCCCGCTACATCAATGACCGCAAGCTGCCCGACAAGGCGATCGACGTGATCGACGAAGTGGGCGCGATGCAGATGCTGGTGCCGCCTTCAAAGCGCAAGAAGACCATCACCGCGCGCGAGATCGAGGCGGTGATTGCGACCATGGCCCGCATCCCGCCCAAGTCCGTTTCGTCGGATGACCGCACCGCGCTGGAACACCTGGAGCGCGACCTGAAGCGGGTCGTGTTCGGGCAGGATCAGGCGATCGAGGTGCTGAGTTCGGCCATGAAGCTGAGCCGCGCGGGCCTGCGCGATCCGGACAAGCCGATCGGTTCGTTCCTGTTCTCGGGCCCGACCGGGGTCGGCAAGACCGAGGTTTCGAAGCAACTGGCCGAGATCCTGGGGATTCCGATCCAGCGGTTTGACATGTCGGAATATATGGAACGCCATTCGGTCAGCCGCCTGATCGGCGCACCTCCGGGCTATGTCGGTTATGACCAGGGCGGTCTGCTGACCGATGCCGTGGACCAGCAACCGCATTGCGTGCTGCTGCTCGACGAAATCGAAAAGGCCCACCCCGACCTGTTCAACATCCTGTTGCAGGTGATGGATAACGGCCGCCTGACCGACCATCACGGCAAGACGGTCGATTTCCGCAATGTGATCCTGATCATGACCACCAATGCCGGTGCCAGCGACATGGCCAAGCAGGGGATCGGGTTCGGCGACGTGTCCAAGGCCGATGCCGGGGACGAGGCGGTGAAGCGGATGTTCAGCCCCGAATTCCGCAACCGGCTGGATGCGATTGTCCCGTTTGCCTACCTCGGCACCGAGGTGATCGCGCGGGTGGTCGACAAGTTCGTGCTGCAGCTGGAACTGCAACTGGCGGACCAGAACGTCCACATCCAGTTCGACGGCGATGCCCGGAAATGGCTGGGTGAGCGCGGCTATGACAAGCTCTATGGCGCGCGGCCGATGGCCCGCCTGATCCAGGAAAAGGTCAAGCAGCCGCTGGCCGAGGAACTGCTGTTCGGCAAGCTGCGCCACGGCGGCGAGGTCCACGTTTCGGTCAAGGATGGGGAGCTGGCCTTCGAGCTGACCCCGGCCCCACCGAAGTTGACCAAGAGCAAGGGCAAGGCCGCCAAACCGACCACGAAGAAGGCGGGCAAGACTGCGCCCGAGCCGAGCGAAGACAGCACCGACAGCGATTGATCGGCGTCAATGCGCGGAATCCGGCAGCCTGTCAGCGAGCGGGCTGCCGAATTTCGTTCTGGAGAGCCGAGGCAATGCGCACCGATCCTGCCGCCAGTCCGTTTGAGCGCGTTGGCGGGCATGCCGCGCTCAGGGCGATCACCGACCGGTTCTATGACCTGATGGAGCAGGATCCGGCCTATGCCGATCTGCGCGCGATCCATGCGGACGATCTGTCCGAAATGCGCGCACAGTTGCCATTGTTCCTGGCCGGCTGGGCCGGCGGTCCGCGCGACTGGTTTGAGGCCAATCCCGGCAAATGCATGATGAGCGCCCACGGCGCCATGCCGATCACCCGCGAGACCGCCAGCCAATGGGTGGAGGCAATGACCCGCGCCATTGCCGATACCAATGTTGCCGATCGCACGGTTGCCGATGCCATGGCCGATGTGCTGGGCCGCATGGCAAGGGGCATGGCGCGCAACTGATCCTCGCCAGGGTGTTCGTTTGCGGCTAGCCTGAGCGCCATGAACTCAATCGACCGTTCGCGGCGCCGGCTCGCCATTGCCGCCGCAGGGCTCGCCGGATTTGTCGATGCCGCCGGGTTCCTGTTGGCCCAGGGCTATTTTGTCTCGTTCATGTCGGGCAACACCACCCGGCTGGGTGTGGACCTGGTGGTGGAACCGGCACGCGCGGTGATCCCCGCGCTGCTGATCAGCGGTTTTGTGCTGGGCGTATTCCTGACCGCCTTGCTGGCGGCGCGCGCCGAAGCGCGGCGCAAGGTGATCGTGCTTGCGCTGGTGACATTGTTGCTGGCCGGTGCGGCCCTGGCGCGTTTACTCGGCGCAACTGCCGCGATGCTGGCCTTCCTCGTGCTGGCGATGGGCGCGCTCAACAACACCTTCCAGCGCGATGGCGCAGTTTCGGTTGGCCTGACCTATATGACGGGCGCGCT
>JBEGJL010000339.1:0-4512 GCA_041184605.1 Pseudomonadota bacterium | reverse complement strand
GGCGGTGTGATTCCCTACGGTGGTACTTTCCTGGTTTTCTCAGACTATTGCCGCAACGCGATCCGGCTTTCGGCCCTGCAACAGCAACGGGTAATCTATGTCCTGACCCATGATAGCATCGGCTTGGGCGAGGATGGTCCGACCCACCAGCCGGTTGAGCACGTGATGAGCATGCGCCTCATCCCCAACCTCAACGTGTTCCGGCCTGCCGACATCATTGAAACGGCCGAGTGCTGGAATATCGCGTTGCAGAGCGAAGCCACACCGTCAGTCCTCGCATTGACCCGCCAGAACCTGCCGCAGCTGCGCTCGGATGGTGAGATGCTCAGTGCCAAGGGTGCCTATCGTCTCCGCGCTGCGGGTGCCGCTCGCAAGGTGGTGCTGGTGGCAACCGGCTCTGAGGTTGAGCTGGCCTGCAACGTGCGTGAGGTTTTGGAAGCCAAGGGCATCGGGGCGGACGTGGTGTCGATGCCATGCATGGAACTGTTTGATGCCCAGGATGGCGCCTACAAGGCTGACATTCTTCCGGCCGATGCGCTGCTGGTTTCGATTGAAGCCGGCGTAACCTGGGGCTGGCAGAAGTATGTCCGCGATGGCCTGACCATTGGGATCGACAGTTTTGGCGCTTCGGCCCCGGCCGAAGTCCTGTTTCCGCATTTTGGCTTCTCGGTTGAAGCCATTGTTCCGAAAATCGAAGCCCGGCTGGCGGGCAAGTAGGAGTTTCTCATCATGGCGATCAAGGTTGCGATCAACGGTTTCGGGCGCATTGGGCGCAATGTTGCCCGTGCGATCATCGAGCGGGCCGACCACGATCTCGAGCTGGTCTCAATCAACGATCTGGCCTCGGCCAAAGCCAATGCCATGCTGTTTCAGCGTGACTCGGTCCACGGGCCGTTCGCTGGTACGGTTGAGGTTGATGGGAATGACCTGATCATCAACGGTAAGCGTATCCACGTGACCGCAGAACGCGATCCTGCGAACCTGCCGCACGCCAAGAACGGTGTTGACATCGCTCTCGAATGCACGGGCTTCTTCACCGATCGCGCTTCGTGTGAAAAGCACCTGGCCGCCGGTGCCAAGAAGGTGCTGATCTCCGCGCCGGGCAAGAACGTTGATCTGACGGTGGTTTACGGCGTCAATCATCACCAGCTTAACGCCGGCCATGCCATCGTTTCGAATGCGTCGTGCACCACCAATTGTCTGGCGCCCTTTGCCAAGGTGCTGAACGATGCGATCGGGATTGAGCGGGGGCTGATGACCACGGTCCACGCTTACACCAACGACCAGAAGATCCTCGACCAGATCCACGACGATCCGCGCCGGGCCCGCGCTGCGGGAATGTCAATGATCCCGACCACCACCGGTGCCGCTCGCGCCGTGGCCGAAGTCCTGCCTGAATTGAAAGGCAAACTGGATGGATCGGCGATCCGCGTGCCAACCCCGAACGTCTCGGTGGTTGACCTGACCTTCCAGCCCACGCGCGACACCACCAAGGACGAGGTCAACGCCCTCCTCAAGGCTGCAGCAGAAGGCCCGCTCAAGGGCGTGCTGGGCTATTCGGACGAGCCGCTGGTTTCGATCGATTACAATCACTGCCCGAACAGTTCGACGATCGACAGCCTGGAAACGGCGGTGATCGACGGCAAGCTGGTCCGCGTGCTGAGCTGGTACGACAACGAATGGGGCTTCTCCAATCGCATGGTCGATACGGCTGGCGCTATGGGCAAGCTGCTGTAAGGGCTGCCGCGAAATGACCAAGTTCCGCACGCTCGATGATCTGGGTGATCTGACCGGCAAGGTTGCGCTGGTCCGCGTCGACCTTAACCTGCCGATGCAGGACGGTGCAGTCACCGACGATACGCGCGTGCGGGCTTCGGCGCCGACAATCCTGGAACTGGCCAGCAAGGGTGCGAAGGTGCTGCTGCTGGCACACTTCGGCCGTCCAAAAGGCGAGCGTGTTTCGACCATGTCGGTTTCGATGACGCTCGACGCGGTGCAGGCCGTGCTGGGCAAGGAAGTGATGTTCGTCCCCGAAGTGGCGGGTGACGTCGTGAAGCAGGCGATTGGCATCCTCCGCCCCGGCGACATTGCCATGCTTGAGAATACCCGGTTCTGGGCGGGTGAGGAAAAGAACGACCCGGAAATGGCCAAGGCGATTGCCGCCAACGGCGATATTTATGTCAACGATGCCTTCTCGGCCGCGCACCGTGCTCATGCCAGCACCGAAGGCTTGGCGCATCTCTTGCCAGCCTATGCGGGTCGCTCGATGGAAGCAGAACTGAAGGCGCTGGACGCCGCGCTCGGCACGCCGACCCGTCCGGTTGCGGCGGTGGTCGGCGGTGCCAAGGTTTCGTCCAAGCTGGACGTGCTGACCCATCTGGTAACGCAGGTTGATCACCTGATCATCGGTGGCGGCATGGCCAACACCTTTCTGGCCGCGCGCGGCGTAAATGTTGGCAAGTCACTGTGTGAGCATGACCTTGCTGCGACCGCAGAGGGTATCCTTGAGGCCGCCGACAAGTCCGGTTGCACCGTGCACCTGCCCTATGACGTGGTGGTGGCAAAGGAATTCGCCGCTAACTCAACCAGCCTGCGCACCTGCAACGTGCACGAGGTGGCCGCCGATGAAATGATCCTCGACGTCGGGCCGCAAGCGGTTGAGGCGCTGGCGGATGTCCTCAAGACTTGTCGAACGCTGGTCTGGAACGGTCCGCTTGGCGCCTTTGAAACGCAGCCATTCGATGCGGCTACTGTCGCCCTCGCCAAGAGTGCTGCTGCTCTGACGCGCGAAGGCGCGTTGATCTCGGTAGCTGGGGGCGGAGATACCGTCGCAGCGCTGAACCATGCCGGGGCGGCGGCTGACTTTACCTACATTTCTACCGCTGGCGGCGCCTTCCTTGAATGGATGGAAGGCAAGGAACTGCCGGGCGTAAAAGCACTGCAAATCGCCTGACAACAACTTTCCGGGTGTGCTTGCAGCCGCCCGACAGCCTCGCTAAGGGCCGCTACAGCATACGTATGCGCAAAGCTGCGACAGGACAGGGACCGAACGCATGAACTTCGCCGAAATGACCGCCAAGATGGCCGCTGGTAACGGCTTTATCGCTGCGCTTGATCAGTCGGGAGGTTCGACGCCGAAGGCACTGGCCGGATATGGCCTGAGCGAGGAGGCCTGGTCTTCTGAAGCCGAGATGTTCGACCTGATCCATGCGATGCGGGAGCGGATCATTACTTCGCCGGCCTTCGTTGGAGACAAGGTGATCGGGGCGATCCTGTTTGAACGCACGATGGACGGCACCGCCGGCGGCAAGCCAGTTCCCGCCGCGCTGATTGAAAAGGGCGTGGTGCCCTTCATCAAGATCGACAAGGGGCTGGAGGCCGAGGAAGACGGCGTCCAGCTGATGAAGCCGATGCCTGAGCTAGACGCTTTGCTGTCGCGCTCCAAGGCGCTCGGTGTTTACGGTACCAAGGAACGCTCGGTGATCAACTCGGCCAATGCAAGTGGGATCGCAGCTGCAGTGGCTCAGCAGTTCGAAGTTGGTCGCCAGGTCCTGGCCCACGGGATGATGCCGATCCTTGAGCCCGAGGTGAACATCAAGAGCGAAACACGCGCCGAATGTGACGCCATCCTGCTTGAGGAAATGCTGAAGAACCTTGAAGGCATGGATGAGCAGGTGATGCTTAAGCTTTCGCTGCCGGTGCAGCCGGGCACCTTCAATGCGCTGGTTGACCACCCAAAGGTGCTGCGCGTCGTTGCGCTATCGGGCGGTTACAAGCGCCCGGAAGCCTGTGTCGAGCTCAGCAAGAACCGCGGGATTATCGCCAGCTTCAGCCGGGCGCTGCTGGAAGATTTGCGTCACCAGATGAGCCAGGCTGAGTTCGATGCTTCGCTTGGTGAGGCGATTGACCAGATCCATCGCGGGTCGACCCAAAAGATCCGACGCTACCTGCTTGAATTGTCTGCGCCGCTCGGCTTACCTTCCGGGTGAGCCGGTAGAGCGTCGTGCCGGTCAGGGGAGGCAGCATGGCCGGCACATTGCGTTCGGGAAGCAAGCGCGGGCCAGTGTCGGTGGCCGATCTGGTCATGCGGATCGAGGCTGGGCCCCAAGGCCCCAAGAATATCGTAATCTTCGATTTCGATGGCACGCTGATTGCGGGCTATTCGGCCAGCGCGTTCTTCCAGGCGCACCTGCGCAAGGGGGACTATAACGCCTTCGACCTGGCCGAGGCAGGGGTAGCGATCTGGCAATCGGTCGCCAAGGCGATCGAGATGCAGGACCTGCTGAACAAGGCCATTGCCAAGTGGAAAGGCAAGAAGGAGGCTGAGCTGGTCGCGCTGGGGGAGAAGATCTTCGACAAGACCCTGTCGGATAAAGTCTACCCCGAAATGGTCACGCTGCTGCTGGCCCACCGCCGCGCCGGGCACACCATCGCCATTGCCAGCTCTGCCACCCGCTTCCAGGTTGAGCCGACTGCCCGGTTCCTGGGGATTGAACACGTCATGACATCGAC
>JBEGJL010000338.1:0-3073 GCA_041184605.1 Pseudomonadota bacterium | reverse complement strand
AGCAAGAGGGCGGCATGGGTGCTTTGCACCTCGGCATTGTCCGGCCGTAGCGCCACCGCGCGCTCGACCTCGGCAAGCGCTTCGTCGAGCCGGTCCATTTCCCGAAGTGCATTGGCCTTCGCGGCCAGGCCCAACGGATGCTGCGGTGCAATCCCCAGCAAGCGGTCAAGCCATTCCAGCGCTGCTTCATGCCGGTACCGGGCGGACTCGATCGAAGCGAGGTTGATGTAGGCATCGATCAGGCGAGGATTAAGCTGAATGGCCCGCGTGCCGCATTCAATCGCCCGGTCATACTGGCCCTGCTCGCGCAACAGATTGGCCAGATTTGACCAGGGCTCGGCATAATCCGCATTAAGCGCCAGAGCCCGGCGCCAATGGCGTTCCGCGCCTTCAAGATCGTCCATCCGCTTCAGTGTGTTGGCAATATTGTTGTGAGCGGTGGAATTATTGGGATCGAGCGCAATGACCCGTGCCAGACACTCGCGACTTTGGATCAGGGCGCCGCTTTCCTGCAAAATAATGCCAAGGTTGTTCCAGGCCCCAGACAGATTGGGATCAAGCTCCACGGCCCGGCGGGCATGGCCTTCAGCTTCACCGAGCTGGCCCTGCTGGCGCAGCATTTCGGCAAGATTGCTGTGATAGGCCGCCGGTACGACAGGCGCCTGACAGGCTTGTCGTAGCGCATTGATGGCCGCAGCGGCATCACCGGCGCCAAATGCGATCAGTCCCAGCATATGCAGGGCATGCGGTTCGCCAGGGTGTGAACCCAAGATCTTGCGGCAGACCTGCACTGCATCCTGGTGGCGCCCGGCATTGAGATGCGCTTGCGCTTGGTCAAGCGCAGCGGCGATCTCGTGTAATTGCTGCGCCGATTGCCGAGACGGCGGTCCTTTGTCAGGTCCTTGTTGGTTCACGCGGCGTCTGTCTTGTTGCTCGATAGTCTTTGTCAGGCCCGGAGAATGCCACAGCGCAGGTCAGTGTGAAGTCTAAATCGCTCGGATTCAGCGTTAAGTTTTGAGACCCCGGGTATCGCCTGCTCAGAAACCGAACCGCAGCCGGGCGGTGATGCTGGTTGGCGTGTGATCGGTATAGGTCTCCTGCCGGATCGACGCACCGAGCGAGACCCTGACCGCCGGAGCGATGGCGAAATCGACTTCAGCCACGCCCTGCGCCCGCAGCCGGTGCGGGCTGGCACCATTGGCCACCGCAAAGGTCTGTAATACCGGAATTGCAGTTGATCCGGCATAGCTGCCTGCCTGGGCCGCGAGGTCGTACTCGAGCCCGGCGCCCAGACGATAGCCCATCACCCTGTCGATTACGCCGCTGACTTGCAACCCGGCCTGCCCGGTCGTCAGGCGCTGGCTGTAGGTTTCATAAGTAACCGGAAATTCGACATCTGCCGTCGCCCGTTCGGCATACCCCGCGCGGCCGTCATAGCTATGCCGCAGGCCGACATAAGGCAGCAGGCGAAGGCTGCGCCCAAGCCTGAAGGCATAACCGGCTTCACCGCCGATCGCCCAGGATTTGAGCCGTGACGTGCCCGAGCCAGCCTCGGTAATGTCAAGTGCGTCAGAGCGCGAGATTGTTACCGCTTCTGTGCTGTAGGCACCGGACAGGCGGATTTGCAGGCCCAGTCCATCGGCCCGGGGCGCATAGCCGATAAAACCACCGTACATCGGCAGGTTTTCCTGCTGCTTCAGGCGTACAGTGTGGCTGATCCGGTCAACCGAGTAATCGAGGAATGCGCCTACCCTGAGGCCGGGTGCGATCCGCAGGGCGGCATTGACCACGCCGGCGACCTCGTCCGCTCTACCGAAGTTGGTGTAGCGCAAACTGGCCGAAAGACAGATCGACCCGGCGCTGAAGTCGGCGCAATCATTCGCCAATGCATCGGCCGTTACGCTAGCCCGGTTGCGCAGGGCATTGAGAATCTCGTCTCGGCCATACCCGAGTTCGGCCAGGGTGTTGACCGTGTCTGGATAGAGCCAGGCGAAGAAGTCCCACGTGCCACTGGCGGTGTTTTTCAGTTTCCACCGAAACTCACCGACCTGGCCCCTCAGCTGGCCGTCGATGGCGGTGATGCCGGTAATGGCATTGGCATATTTGCCTTGGATAAGGGTTGAATCTGCGGCAATGGCGATTGAGGCCAGCTTGCTGTCGCTGCCGATATAGGCAAGTTGGCCATAGCTGGTGAGCGAATTGCTCTTCAGGACATATGCCTGCGGCAAGGCCCCAGTATAGGTCAATGCCCCGCTCGCGCCGCCCTGGGCGTTGACCAGGGTATTGATCGTCCCGGTGTTATTGATCCCGGCTGTGCGACCAGCAATAATGCCGTCATTGGCGATGGTGTTGATAGACCCGCCGCGGTTATCGACGCCATAAACGCCACCGGCGATGACGCCGCTGTTATTCAGCGTGGAGAGCGTCGCCGTGGTGCGGATCGCGGCCGTATTGCCGATGATGCTGCCGGCGTTGGTCAGCGGGTGAGGGGGGCCTGGTTGTCGATGCCATAGGTGGTTCCGGCGATCGTACCCGTGCTGGTGTTAGTGAGGGTGCCGATGCTGCCGGTCGCAGTGATGCGCAGGCCGTTGGCGCTCCCCGCGCCGCCGATCGTGCCGCTGTTGGACAGGCTTTCGATCCGCCCGCTGGTGACCAGGGCATCGTTCGCGCCAGCCAAGGCGCCACTGTTGGTGAGAGAGCCGATGCTGCCCGTGTTGTCGATGCCGCCCGCGCCGCCACTGATCGTGCCACTGTTGCCAAGCGAGTTGATCGTCCCGCTGTTAGCGATTGCGTCGATCCCGCCAGCGATCGTGCCGCTGTTGGTGACATCGCCCAGCGTGCCGGAGTTGCTGATACCGACCCCGACCGAACTGATCGTCCCGCTGTTATTCAGCGTGGAGAGCGTCGCCGTGGTGCGGATCGCGGCCGTATTGCCGATGATGCTGCCGGCGTTGGTCAGCGAGGTGAGGGGGGCCTGGTTGTCGATGCCATAGGTGGTTCCGGCGATCGTACCCGTGCTGGTGTTAGTGAGGGTGCCGATGCTGCCGGTCGCAGTGATGCGCAGGCCGTTGGC
>JBEGJL010000337.1:0-3515 GCA_041184605.1 Pseudomonadota bacterium | reverse complement strand
GCTCATAACATGGCCGTGGCTGTCAATCATGCCGGGGACCATCACCTGTCCCGTGCCGTCGACGAAATAGTCGGTCTTGCCCGGGCGCTTGTCGCCGCGATGCAAAAGCTGCACGATCCGGCCGTCGTCTCCGATCAGCAGGCCGGTGAACCGCTCGACACCGCCGGTCGCATCGATGGTCAGGCCATCAACGTTATCGATCAGCGTATCTGCTGCCGCAGGCGCAGACAGCGCCAGCGCCGCAGTGGCGCTGAGGAAGGCCCGGATCACGCGTTGCCCCGCTTGGGGAGGCGGCGGATCAGCGACGACGTATCCTGCCGCCCGCCGCCCAGGGCCTGCACTTCGGCATAGAACTGATCGATCAGTGCTGTCACGCCCAGTGAGACACCCAGCGAGCGGCCTTCTTCCAGCGTCAGGCCCAGATCCTTGCGCATCCAGTCCACTGCAAAGCCAAAATCAAATTCGTCCTTGGCCATGGTGTGCCAGCGGTTGTCCATCTGCCATGATTGCGAGGCACCGCCCGAGATCGCCTCATATACCTTGTCCAGATCCAGGTGCGCGGCTTGCGCAAAGCGCATCGCCTCTGAAAGGCTGGCCAGCACGCCTGCAAAGGCGATCTGGTTGACCATCTTGGTGGTTTGCCCGGCGCCCGCCTTGCCCACGTGGACGATCCGCTTGGTATAGGCTTCCATGATCGGGCGGGCGGCTTCGATTGCCTCATCACGGCCGCCGCACATCACGGTGAGCTTTCCATTCTCGGCGCCAGCCTGACCACCGGTGACGGGCGCGTCGACGCAGTGCACTTGCAGGTCACGCGCCTCGACTGCGATCTGGCGAGCGATTCGGGCGGAGACGGTGGTGTGGTCGATGAACACCGCATCCTTGCGCAGGGTCGAGAAAATCCCGGTCGGCCCCAGCACGACATCGGCCAGGTCATCGTCGTTGCCCACGCAGGTCAGCACGACCTGCGCGCCTTCGGCCGCCTCGGCCGGGCTTTGGGCAACACGGACGGCAAGGCCGGGGTTGGCCTCCTGCCATTTGGCCAGCCGTTCCGGGCTGCGATTGTAGATGGTCAGCTTGTGACCGGCATTGCCGATGTGCCGCGCGATTGCGCCGCCCATTACGCCCAGGCCCAGGAAGGACACGTGTTTCGGTTCGCTCATGCTGGTGGTCATAACGCCTTGGGCAGGCTTTTCCAGACGGGCTTAGGAATGGGCAGGGCATTTCTTGGCCAGCAGTGGTTTGCAAGGCAACGTGGTTTCCGTTACGGCGCGCCCACCATGACCAGCCTTGTCCAAGCGCCCGCCCTTCTGACCCTCGACGATGTTCGGGCAGCGGCTGCGCGTATTGCCGGCTCGGTCGTGCGCACGGATATTGATCGGTCCCAAACACTCAGCGAGATTACGGGTGCCGAAGTCTGGCTGAAGTTCGAGAACCTTCAGTTTACCGCCGCTTACAAGGAGCGTGGCGCCCGCAACGCCATGTTGCTGATGGATCCTGATAAGCTGGCCCGCGGCGTGATCGCTGCCTCGGCAGGCAACCATGCGCAGGGCTTGTCCTACCACGGCACCAAGCTGGGTGTGCCGGTAACGATCGTCATGCCGCGCACCACGCCATCGGTGAAGGTGATGCAGACCGAGGCAGTCGGCGGCAAGGTGGTCTTGCATGGCGAGACATTTGACGAGGCCTATGCCCATGCCCGCCAGCTTGAAGCTGACCTGGGCCTGACTTTCATTCACCCGTTTGATGATCCGCACGTGGCGGCCGGGCAGGGCACTGTCGCGATCGAAATGCTCGAAGACGTGCCGGAACTCGATACGCTGGTCATCCCGGTCGGCGGCGGCGGCCTGGCCTCCGGGATGAGCGTTGCAGCCCGCGCCATCAAGCCGGACATTCGCCTGATCGGGGTGGAGGCAGAGCTCTATCCCTCGATGTACAATCGCCTGAAGGGGACCGATCTGCCGTGCGCAGGGGACACCTTGGCCGAGGGCATTGCGGTGCAGGAACCGGGTGCCTTTACCAGCAAGGTCCTCGCCGAATTGCTCGATGATCTGGTGCTGGTCAGCGAAGGCCAGATGGAGCGGGCGCTGGCGCTGCTGGTGCAGATCGAAAAGACCGTGGTCGAGGGGGCCGGTGCCGCAGGTCTTGCCGCGGTGATGGCTTACCCAGAGCTGTTCAGGGGTCGCAAGGTCGGGATCGTGCTGACCGGCGGTAATATCGATACGCGCCTGCTGGCCAACGTCCTGCTGCGCGATCTGGCCCGCTCGGGCCGTCTCGCGCGGCTCAGGATCACGCTACAGGACCGCCCGGGTGCCCTGTTCAAGGTAATGCGCGAGTTCGACAAGCATTCGGTCAACATCATCGAGATCTACCATCAGCGGATCTTTACGACCCTGCCGGCCAAGGGCCTGATCACCGATATTGAGTGTGAGGCGCGTGACGCCGATCAGCTTGATGCGCTGGTCGCCTCGCTGCGCGGGGCAGGCTATTCGGTTACGCAGGTCGAGCTCGGCTGATCTTCGCCAAGTGGCATCCACCGCCGCTGTGCAAAATAACGAACCATTTACCCTGTTTCGTGGTTAAAACTCTTTCAACGCCTACCCCGCGCGGGCATAGTGGTTGGCATTAACCCGGCAGAGGATTCTTGTACCCCGTGAACGCCCCTGTGCGCTTTCCCCGGTTCTTCGTGACCAGCCCTGCGCCGTGCCCCTATTTGCCGGGGCGCAGCGAGCGCAAGGTGTTCACGGAACTGAAGGGGCCGCACGCCGATGCGCTCAATGATGCGCTGGGCCGGATCGGCTTTCGCCGCAGCCAGACGGTGGCCTATCGCCCCTCCTGCATCGATTGTAACGCCTGTGTTTCGGTACGGGTGGTAGCGAGCGAATTTCGCGCTTCATCGACCCAGCGCCGCAACCTTAAGCGCAACGGGGATCTGGTCACCACCTTCTGCCGGCCCTGGTCCACGTCGGAACAGTTCGAGCTGCTGCAGCGCTACCTGGGTGAACGCCATCCCGGCGGCGGCATGGCCAGCATGGATGAGATCGACTTTGCCGACATGGTCGAACACACGCCGGTCGACAGCTATCTCGTCGAGTATCGCGAGCCGACTGCCGATGGCACGCCGGGCCGTCTCGTTGGTGCCTGCCTGACCGACAAGCAGGGCGATGGGCTGTCGATGATCTACAGCTTCTACGATCCCGACCACGCCGGGCGCTCCGGCCTCGGCAACTACATCATCCTCGATCACATTCGCCGTGCCAGCGAGATGGGGCTGCCTTACGTCTACCTTGGCTATTGGGTCGAGGGCGCGCAGCGCATGCAATACAAGGTCCGCTATCGCCCGCTTGAACGCCTGACCCGTTCAGGGTGGGACCGGATCAGCGATGCCGAGCAGGACCGCCTGATTGCCGCGGCTGCCGCAGGGCGCCGCGAAGCTGCGCAACCGCTTGACGGCAGCGGCAAGGATGGCGTGCCGGGCGGGCAGGGCCAGTACCGGGTAAGCGACCCGGCCTAGC
>JBEGJL010000336.1:0-6602 GCA_041184605.1 Pseudomonadota bacterium | reverse complement strand
CAATGATCTGGCCCGGTTCAGCCGTGCGGCTCAGAACTATCCCGTCAGCCGGCGCCACCACCCGCGCAGTTTGCAGCGAAAAACGCCGCGCGGAAACATTGGCGCTGGCGCTGCGGGCTGCGGCTTCCGCGGCTTCAAGACGCCCTTTGGTGATCCACCCCTGCGCATAAAGCTGCTTGAAGCGCGCCAGTTCTGCCCCGGCCCGGTCGCGCTCGGCATCCGCAGCCTCAAGCGATGCACCAACGCTCGTCATATCCAGTGTTGCCAGGACATCGCCGCGACGGACCCGATCGCCTTCCTGCACAGTGATCCGGGCGATCTGGCCAGGCGTTGTGAAGCCAAGCGGTATTTCCTTGCGCAAGGCCGCACTGCCAGCCACCTCAATCGAGGGGGCCGGTGCCTCCTGCCCGACCGTAATGACGCTGACGCGCAAGGGTTTGGGCGCGGGCGCAGCCTCATGCCCGCCACAGGCGGCCAGGATGGGAAGCGCAGCGAGCGGAATCAGGCGGACAAGATACTGCATTGTCTGGGCTATGCCGATATAGGTTTCAATTTGCAACCCGGCAATTATACCTTGTGCGGACGAACAAGGCGCCCAGACAAGCAAAGGGCCGGCGGTTCGCACCACCGGCCCCAAGCCATCGTCGTTCTTGGAAGCAGTTTTAGAACTTCACGCCTGCTTCGACGCCGATCAGGCGGCGCCCGCCCGGTGAGATGAACGATCCGCCAAATTCGATCGCAGGGATCGCTTCTGCGATGTACTTCTTGTCGAACAGGTTCTCGGCAAATGCGACCAGGTGGTATTTATCAGTTTCGAAGCCGAGACGGGCGTTGAACACCCCGAAGGTATCGCGCTGGGCGACATCGTACTTGGCATTGCCCACGAAGCCCGGCAGTGCCAGCGCCGAAATCGGCAGCAGGCCCGTGAACAGCGACGGACGCTCCTGATTCTGCACGGTGTGGAACCAGGTCGGGCCGGTCAGGCGATAATCCGCGCGGCCGGTAATCCGCAGGCCGCCGTTGACCGGCACCTTCAGGTCAGCACCGACGTTAAGCGTCCAGTCGGCCGTATAGGGCGACTTGTTGCCAACCGTGTAGGTGCGAGAGGTATTCTTCTTGATCTCGCTGTCGGTCACGTTGAACGAACCGAACAGCTTGAACCCGTCGACCACCTTGGCGGTCAGGTTGATTTCGGCACCCTTCACGTCAACCGTGTCGATGTTCGAAACCACACGCAACAGACCAAAGCTGCCGACGAAGAATTCGAAGAACTGCATGTCGCTGATGCGGGTGTAATAACCAGCCAGATCATAGGTCACGCGGTTGTCAAACAGGGTGCCCTTGACCCCGGCTTCAAACGCGCTTGACCGTTCCTTGCGGTACTGGTCGTTGATCCGGACATTGGCGTTGATCGTGCCCGGAGTTACGCCATTGTTGAAGTTGGCGTTGATCAGCGCAGACGAACCCTGGTTGTTGAACCCGCCCGATTTGAAGCCGATCCCCCAGTTGGCATAGATATTGAGTTCGCTCGTCGGGGTGTAGCTCAGCGTGATCTTCGGCTGGAGCTGCTTGAACGAGGCCGATTTCGGCGTCAGCGGCCCAAAGGCCTGACCCGGGTTGATCGGGCCACCGGTGAACGGGTCGGTCGCATTCGGCACCAGCGAGTTCGAGGCGCGATCCTCACTGTCATAACGCAGCGCCAGGCCAGCCTTGAACTGATCGTTGGGCTTGTATTCCAGCGAGCCGAACGCAGCGTAGACATTGGTATCGAAATTGTCCGCCAGCAGCAGAGAGGTGGGGTTCACGCTCGACGGGCCATTGTACAGGTTCTTGACCACACCCTTGCCCGTATCGCCACCCAGGCTGACGCCAGTGGTACGGTCGATGTTAAGGTAATAGGCCCCGATCTGCCACGAGACCGGCCCGCCGTTGGTCGAAACCAGGCGAACTTCGGCGCTCACATCCTGCTGGTTGCGCAGCTGGTACTGAATACCGTCACAGGTGGTGTTGCTGTATGGACCAAAGGTGGAGCCATTGGCCGGGGCAAAGATGAACGGAACCGGGATTGCACCGATCGCCCCGGGCTGGTTGACCGGATAGCCCTTGTTGGCCGCGGTGGTGGCAAAGCACGAATTGACCGTGGCCTGGCCAGCCGGCAGCGCCGCGCTGATATAACGGGCAAAGTCGGCCGAGGTACCGTCTGCCACCAGATCCTGCTTGATGTCAGAAAACAGCGCCCAAGCCACCAGCTTCATGCTGTCGAAGTTGTGTTCAACCTTGATTGAACCATCGAAGCTGGACTGGTCGTTGGTGGCGCGGATGTTGTTGTAGAAGCGGAATTCGTGGGCGTTCACGTCCTCATAGAACTTCGGGTTCACCGCCGCGAAGTTAGGCAGGTGGAACGCCGCGTTAAACGGCAACGACGCGCCGTGGAATTCGGCCCAACGCAGCTTCACGTCAAATTCGGTGTCCTCACCCAGCTTGAAAACCAGGCGGCCATCGAGATTGTAGGCTTCCTTGTCGTCAACCGTCTTGCTGTTGCCCAGGAAGATATTGCGATAAAAGCCATCGGTGCGCTGGAACCCGCCGCTCAGCACCATGCCGGCGCCTTCACCCAAGGGCAGCGAGGCATAGGCCGAAGCATCCCAGGTGTTTTCGTTGGCGTAGGAAACCTTGGCTCCACCTTCGGCAATGTCCTTCGGCTTCAGCGTCTGGAGCACAATTGCGCCGGCCGCTGCGTTGCGACCATAGAGCGCACCCTGCGGCCCCTTCAGGATTTCAACCTGGCGCAGCGTGCCCTGAACCTGATTGAGCTGGGCCGTATTGGTCTTGAGAATGCCATCAACCACCAGTGCGACCGAGCTTTCGGCGTCACGGGCACCGTTGATGCCGCGGATGTTGATCTGGGTATCACCCGCCTCTGCCGTGCCGGTAACGATCGTGACACCCGGCGTCAGCTGGGCAAAGTCATCGGCATTCTTCGCGCCGGTGTTTTCCAGCGTCGTCGCTGAAAGCACGGCAACCGAAGCCGGAACGTCTTGCAGACGCTCGTTCTGGCGGCGGGCGGTGACAATGATAGCCTCTTCATCATTGGCACCATCGGTTGCGCCGTCCTGCGCAAAAACCGGGGTGGCACCAAGGGCAAGACCGGCGGCCGAAGCCGAAAGCAGCAAGCGCGTTATCCGCATGATGTAATACTCCCTGTTCGCCTCCGCCCGATCTTGACCAATTCATGCCAGGCGTATTGCGAGGGCGGCAGCTTATTGTATACAAATAGGCTAGGTCAAGACTTTCAGGTTTTATCATGTCACGCGCATCGGGCCATGCCTATACGGTAATTCGGGGAATGATCCTCTCGGGGGAGCTGCCGACCGGCTCGCAGGTGAGCGAGGAAGCGCTTGCCCTGCGCTGCGGAGTATCGCGAACACCGGTGCGCGATGCGCTGCGTCGGCTGGAATCCGATCTGCTGATCCGTCGCAGTGAAAGCCAGCGCAGCTTCGTGGCCGATTGGTCGGACGACGACATTGAAGACGCGTTCGAACTGCGCTCGATGCTGGAAGCCCAGGCCGCCCGGCGTGCCGCAACCCGTATCGCCCCAGCCCAGCTTGAGGCGCTGCGCCACCATAACCGGCTGATCGGGGCAGCAATTGCTGGCGAGAAGCCAGACATCCCAGCGTTTCTTGATCACAACCGGGACTTTCACGAAATCATCCTGACGGCGGCCGGTTCGTCGCGGCTGGCAAGCTTGCTTACCCGCCTGATCGAACAGCCCGTGGTTTGGCGGACCGCGCAGAATTATGACCGTGAGAATCTACAACGTTCGCACCACGAGCATGAGGAGCTGCTAGCCGCCTTCGCTCGGAAGGATCCGGCATGGGCAGCCTCAATCATGGCCGGCCACATCCGAAGGGCCTATTACGCCTACCGTGATGCTTACTCCGCGCAGCGAACAGCAGCAGAATAGGCCCCTTGCAGTTTTGTATACAAAAATGGCATAGCAGCAGCATGACCAGCCAATCTCTCCCCGCCGCGATCGAATTTGTCGAGGTCGGTCCGCGCGACGGGCTCCAGAATGAAAAGACGCTTATCGCCACTGCGGACAAGCTCATGCTTATTGAGCGGGCCATTGCGGCAGGTGCGCGACGGATCGAGGTGACGAGCTTCGTCAATCCCAAGAAGGTCCCGCAAATGGCCGATGCAGAAGACGTCTGCGCCGGCCTGCCGAAGTGCGATGATGTGACCTACATCGGCCTGGTCATGAACCTGCGCGGGGCAGAGCGTGCCTTGGCAACCGGCCGGATCAACCAACTTGGCGCAGTCTGTGTGGCCACCGATCGCTTCGCCATGGCCAACCAGGGCCAAACCAGCGACGAATCGGTTGAATCAGCCAAGGCGATCGTTGCGCTGGCGAAGGATCATGGGTGCACCGCCCAGGTGACCATTGGCGCTTCGTTCGGATGCCCCTTTGAAGGCGAGGTCAGCGAGGACCGCGTGGTCGCGATGGCGGCACGACTGGCAGAAGCCGGACCGGTCGAGGTGGCGATTGCCGATACGATCGGTGTCGGCAACCCGGCGCACGTGACCCGATTGGTCGAACGTGTCCGGCAGGCGATCAACCCGCTGCCGGTGCGGGTCCACTTTCACAACACGCGCAATACCGGTCTTGCCAACGTCTGGGCGGCGGTTGCCGCGGGCGCGACGGTGGTGGACGGGGCGCTGGGTGGCCTGGGCGGATGCCCGTTCGCGCCTGGCGCGGCGGGCAACGTGCCGAGCGAGGACGTGGTCTATATGCTAGAGCGCGGCGGGATCGGCACCGGCATGGATCTGGCCAAGATGGTCGAGGCGAGCCGCTGGCTGGCCGGAGTGATGGAACGAAAATTGCCGGGAATGGTGGCACAGGCCCCCGTCTTCCCGAAAGTAGCAGATCAAACAGTTCAGACTGGGGAGTAGGATCGCATGGGTTATCGCCTGGGTGTGGATGTCGGCGGGACGTTTACCGACCTCCTCTTGTTCAATGTCGATACGGGGGCCTTTTGGCGGCACAAGACGCCGTCGACCCCGCATGACAGTTCGGAAGGTATCCTCAACGGGGTAACGGCGATCTGCGCCGAGGCCAGGATCAAGCCGGACGCGATCGAATACTTCCTCCATGGTACCACTGTCGCCACCAATGCCGTGCTCGAAGGCAAGGGCTCAAAGGTCGGCCTGGTCACGACCGAGGGCTATCGCCACATCATGCAGATCGCCCGCTCTTTCGTGCCGGGCGGTCTGGCCGCCTGGATCATCTGGCCCAAGCCCACTCCCCTCGCCCGTCTGGAAGATACGGTCACGATCAAGGGCCGCATCGACGCGGCGGGCAACGAGGTTCGCCCGCTGGATGAGAACGATGTCCGCACCCAGCTTGGCCTGCTCAAGGCGCAAGGGGTTGAGGCGATTACGGTCAGCCTGATCAATGCCTATGTGAACGGCGCGCACGAAGCGGTGGTTGGGAAGATCGCGGCAGAAGTGCTGCCCGGCGTGCCGGTTTCGCTGAGCCACGAAGTCCTGCCGGAAATGCAGGAATACGAACGCACCCTGACCACTGTGGCCAACGCCGCGGTCCGACCGGTGGTTGGCAAGTATGTTTCCAACCTGCGCACCCGCCTTGCCGATGCTGGCATGGCCGGCAAGCTGTCGCTGCTTCGCTCCGATGGCGGCCTGATGTCGGCCCAGAAGGCCGAGGAGCATCCCGTAAATATCCTGATGTCCGGTCCCGCCGGTGGGGTGACCGGGGCGCTGTGGGTCGGCAAGAATGCCGGGATCCGCAATATTCTGACGCTCGACGTGGGCGGCACCAGCACCGACGTCGCGCTGATCGAAAACCTTGAACCGCGCCGTCAGCGCACCACCGAGGTCGGCCACCTCTCGGTCCGGGCCTCGGCGCTGGACGTGAAGACGGTTGGTGCCGGTGGCGGTTCGATTGCCTATGTGCCAGACCTGACCAAGGCGCTGCGCGTAGGGCCGCAATCGGCCGGTGCCGTTCCCGGCCCGGTTGCCTATGGCAAGGGCGGCGAGCTGCCGACCGTGACAGATGCCAACGTCGTGCTGGGCTACCTGCCCGAAAACCTTCTTGGCGGCTCGTTCAAGCTTGACCGCGAAGGCGCCAAGAAGGCGGTGCAGACCATTGCCGACGCGCTCGGCATCGATCTGATGGCCGCCGCCCGCGGGATCATCGACATCGTCAACGAAAACATGTTCGGCGCCTTGCGGATGATCTCGGTCCAGCAGGGTTACGACCCGCGCCACTTCGCGCTGATGGGCTTTGGTGGGGCCGGTCCGCTCCATGTCAATGCCGTCGCGCGGCTGATGGGTTCGTGGCCGGCGGTATCGCCCGTTTCGCCGGGCGTGCTTTGCGCACTAGGCGATGCAACGACCCGGATGCGGACCGAAACCGCCCGCTCGTTCTCGCGTCTGGCCAATACCACCCAGGCTGACGAGCTGATCGCGATCCTCGACGAGATGGCCGCACAGACCCGTGCCGAGCTGCTCTCCGACGGGGTGCCGGAAGGCGACATTACCAGCGAGTTCGATGTCGATGTGCGCTATTCCGGACAGGCCTTCGA
>JBEGJL010000335.1:0-2546 GCA_041184605.1 Pseudomonadota bacterium | reverse complement strand
AATAGAAGCCGTCGTCTGTGCTGGGCCCGAACGTGATCTGGGTGCCGGGGAACAGCGCCTGGACTGCTTCGGCCAGGATGTGGGCATAGTCGTGCCGGGCAAGATCGAGCGCTTCCGCTTCGTCCCGCGAAGTGACCAGCGCCAGTTGCGCATCGCCGGTGAACGGGCGGGCCAGGTCAACCAGTTCGCCATCGACCTTCGCGGCCAGCGCCGCCTTGGCCAGGCCCGGGCCGATCGCCGCGGCAACGTCAGCCGGGGTCGATCCCAGTGGCATTTCGCGCACGGAACCGTCGGGCAGGCTGATCTTCACTAATTCGGACATGGTTACTCTCGTCTCATTTGCCGGGCGCTTTGGCACAGGACTGCGTGCACCGGAAGGGGCGGCGTTATCGTCAGCAGGATCGAGAGGTAACGCCAGCCACCCCGACCCTTACCCCGGGCCCGGGCAGCGGCGCGCTGTTCGCCTCAGGCGAAAGCGGTCCGCCCCGGGTGGCCCGGGGTGGTGGTAGTAGTCAATGTCTTGGCATTACGCTTGGCCATGCCGGCTTAATAGCATTGCGGATTACGCTGTCCAGCCGCCTGAGACCGCGCAATATTTTTCGCTTTACCTTCGCATTGCAATGGTTTCCTCTCATGGCTTGGAATCACGTTGGGGGGCGCATGACTGACGAACCGGCCGAGAAGGCTTTCGAATTCCACGGCACCTGGCAGGAATATGCGCCGATTGCTTTTACCAACCTGCTGCTGACGATTGTCACGCTTGGCATCTATCGCTTCTGGGCCACGGCCCGCACACGGCGTTACCTGTGGTCGCGCACCCGCTTCATTGATGACCGGTTTGAATGGGCCGGGACGGGGATGGAACTGTTCAAGGGCGCGTTGATGGTGTTCTTCCTGATCGGCTTGCCGCTGATCGCTTTCAACTTCCTGATCCAGCGGCTGGTCCTGAATGGCAATGGGCTGGCGGCTGGGGTGCTTGGGCTTGGGTTCTTTGTCCTGCTATATTGGCTGGTCGGTGTCGCCCGGTTCCGGGCGCTGCGTTATCGTCTTGCCAAGACTTTTTGGCGCGGGATTCGCGGCGGGAGTGAGAGCCCGGGCATGGCCTATGGTGTTTCCTACATGTGGAAGAGCTTTGTGGGAACGATCGCGCTTGGCCTGTTGATCCCCTGGTCCATGGTTGCGTTGTGGAACGAACGCTGGCGGCAGATGAGCTTTGGCCCCTACCGCTTCGCCGCTGAAGGCCGCGTCGAAGGTCTGATGGGCCGGTACCTGTTGTGCTATGCCGCACCATTCCTGGCGATGATTGCGGCGGTGGTGGCGATCATGCCGATCGCCATGTCTGGCGGTGCCAGCAATGGCGCGGGAGCCGCTGGAGCCGCCCTTGCCGGGTTGGGTGCGGTTCTTGGTTTCTACTTCATCTTCGGTTTGGTGGTCCTGGCCTATTACGCGAAGTTCTTCCGCCAGATGGTCGAGGCGACCAGCCTGCACACGCTGACTTTCGGGTTCACCGCTTCGACCAAGGACTGGCTCAAGCTGTTCCTCGGAGATGTGGTCTTGGTTGTTCTGACGCTCGGCATTGGCTCGATTTTCCTGAGCTATCGCCACTGGGCATTCGGCGTGCGCCACCTCCATGCCTTTGGTTATGTCGAGCTTGATCATCTGACCCAATCGACCACCCCGGAACTGCGCGAGGGCGAAGGCCTGCTTGACGCCTTCGACATGGGGGCGATCTGAAGGTGGAGGAGCCGGCATCGGCCGACCTGTTTGACGGAACCAACGCCATCCGGCACCCGGTGCAATTGCGCTGGCGGGCGGATGGTCTTGAAATCGTCAGGGCGGATGGTGCGATCGAATCGATCCCGGACGATAAGCTGACCCTGATCGATCATCGTGGCGAAAACTTGGTCTATGGGGATCGCGAACGGAGCGGCTGGCGGCTTTTGGTCCCGGTTGATGCGCCGCCCGAGCTGCTAAAGCGGATGCCGCAGGGCGGCAAGTACGGCGGCGTAATTGATCGCCTTGGGCTGATCCGTGCCAGCGCGGTTCTGGGCGTGATCAGTGCGGCCATCGTCGCCGCGGTGATGACGGCGCCAAGCTGGCTCGGCCCGCGCGTACCCGAATCCTGGGAGCAACGGATCGGTGCGGCGATGGTTGGCGATCTTCAGCAGTTCACTTGTTCAACCCCGGAAAGTGACGCCGCACTTGCCGCGCTGACCCGCGATGTCGATCACGGGAAAAGCCCGATCACGGTCCAGCTGGCCAAGATCGATATGGTCAACGCGGTCGCCCTGCCGGGTGGACGCGTGTTGATCTTTGACCAGTTGGTACAGGAGGCCAAGTCCCCTGACGAACTCGCCGGCGTGCTTGCCCATGAAGTCGGCCATGTCCGCAAACGCCATGTGATGCAGGCGCTGCTGCGGCAGTTTGGCCTGTCGATCCTGCTGAGCGGAGCGAACAGTGATCTCGGCGGCACGCTCGGCGGAGTGACGGCGATGGGCTATTCGCGCAAGGCCGAGCGCGAGGCAGACGCCTGGTCGCGCTCGGCC
>JBEGJL010000334.1:0-6666 GCA_041184605.1 Pseudomonadota bacterium | reverse complement strand
GCCATAGGGCCGCACCACAACCAGGTTGAGGAAGATGTTGAAGGCCAGCGCGCTGGCCGCCGTGATCACCGGCGTACGCGTGTCCCCGCGCGAGAAGTAGCCCGGCTCCAGCACCTTGACGAGGACGTAGCTCGGCAAGCCGCAGACCAGCGCCACGACAATCTCGGTCATGATCGCCCCGTCCTGGGCCGTGAACTTGCCGCCGACGAAGAACGCGTTGACGAAGGCTGGAGCGCATACGGCCAGGGCCATCGCTGCAGGGATCGTCAGCAGCGTTGCCAGCTCAACCGCGCGGCCCTGCAACTTGGCTGCGCCCGACTGGTCCCCGCCCGCGATATGACGCGACAGGGTGGGCAGGATCGCCGTGCCAAGCGCGATACCCACGATCCCCAGCGGCATCTGGTTAAGCCGGTCGGCCATCTTGAGCAGGGTCAGCGAGCCCTGCTCGAGGCTGGTCGCGAAGAAGGTGTCGACCAGCTGGCTGAGTTGATAGATCCCGGCGCCAAAGGTGGCCGGGAAGATTCGCCACAGCAGCACTTTCGTATCCGGCGTCATCTTCGGCCAGTGCAGCCGCATCCTTATGCCGGCGCGGCGCACCGACCACCACAGGAAGGCCAGCTGCAAGGCACCCGCCCCAGCCACGGCCCAGCTTTGCGACAGGGCCTTGGTCAGGTCATCGTAACCGGCATAGGCGCCGCCCACCATGGCCCCGATCAGGCAGAGGTTGAGCAGGATCGGCGCAATCGCCCCCGGCGCAAAGCGTGAGCGGGTGTTGAGCATGCCCGAAAGCAGGGCAACGACGCTGATCAGCCCCAGGTAGGGAAAGGTGATCCGCGACAGTTCGACCGACAGCTCGAACTTGCCGGGCACCGACTGGTACTCACGCGCCAGCAGCCAGACGATCCCCTCCATGCCCAGGATGCAGAGGATCGAGAAGCCGAACAACACCCAGACGAATACCGACAGAACGTCATTGGCAAAGCGTGCCGCTTCCTCCTCACCGCCCGCGTCGTGCAGCTTCTTGGAGTACATCGGCACGAAGGCCACGCTGAATGCGCCTTCGGCAAACAGGCGGCGAAAGGTATTGGGCAGGGTAAAGGCCAGCTGAAAGGCATCGGCTGCCAGGCCGGCGCCGAACAGCCGCGCGAACAGCATGTCGCGGGCAAAGCCGAACACGCGGCTGACCGCCGTCAGCCCGCCAATCGTGCCGACGTTGCGGATCAGGCTCACGCTGTAGCCCCCGCGAAGGCTTTAGGCGTTGCCGGCCGGGGCTGCTTCGCCTTCGTCCTGCTGTGCGGCAAGCTGTTGCAGGTAAATGCCGTTGAAATCGATCGGCTCCAGCAGCAGCGGCGGGAAGCCCGCGTCGCGCACGGCATCGGCGATCACGCGGCGTGCGAACGGGAACAGGATGCGCGGCGCTTCTGCATAGGTGAAGGCGTGCTTCGAAGCATCGTCCAGATTGCGCATGCCCAGCAGGCCGCAATAGGACAGGTCGATGATGAAAGCTGTGCCCGCTTCGCCAATCGACTTCAGCGCGATCTTCAGCTCGATCTCGCTCACTTCATCACTCAACTGGCGCGCGCCGATGTTGAACTGCACGTCGATCTGCGGCGCATCGGTCCACGAAAAGCTGTCCGGGGCATTAGGGTTCTCGACCGACAGGTCCTTGACGTACTGCGAGATAATGCCGGCCGCCGGGGCGGTGTCGGCGCCATTCATAGCGGGGCCTTCGAGGCCAAGGTCGGTGATGATGTTGCCTTCGTCGGACATGATACAGCTTGCTTTCGGCTGGAATTGGAATGGAAATTGGCCGCGCGACTAGCATCGCCCGGGTCCGGCGGCAAAGGATTTTGCGGCAATGTGACCGCCTTGCGCCACTTGCCGCAAAAAATTGCCGTCAGGACGATGTCGACGCGTTGTTCATTTGTCTTGGCTACCTATTTAGTCATAGGGAAAAGCAACGCCGCGCCGCTGCGGCAGGGACCAGCCACGTGGACAAGACCGTAGAGATCGTCATCCTTGCCATGATCGCAGCCTTTCTGGGCCTGCGGCTCTATTCGGTGCTCGGGCGCCGGGCAGAGCATGAAGAGGAAGTGATCCAGGGACCGCGCCCAGCGGAATCGCCGCGCGTGATCGGCAGCGATGTGGCTGAGCGCAATGCGTTGCCGGTGCGCATGCCGGTTCCGGGCGTTACCCCCGCGATTGAGCGCGGCCTGCGTGAAATTGCCGCCGCTGACCGCCGGTTCGACATCACGGCATTCATGGAAGGGGCCAAGGGCGCTTATCGCATGATCCTTGAAGCCTTCTGGAAGGGCGACAAGGAAACGCTGGGCGAACTGTGCGACCGCGATGTCTATGAAGGCTTTGCTAGCGCCATCGCCGCACGCGAAGCGGCCGGTGAAACACTGAACAATCGGCTGGTCCGGATCGAAGAGGCGGTGATCGTTTCTGCCGCATTTGAAGCCCCGATGGCACGGATCGCCATACGTTTCGCATCCGATATTGCCGCGGTAACCCGTAATGCCGAAGGCCAGGTTGTCGCCGGATCGCTGGACGACGCTGTGGAAGCGCGGGATCTTTGGACCTTCAGCCGTAACGTCACTTCCGCCTCGCCCGACTGGCTGCTGGACGAGACGGACGAGGCCTGACGCCGCATGCGGCAGGGGGGCATCGCCGGTCTGCTTGCGCTAGCGCTGCTGGCCGGTTGTGGCCGGATCATTCCCGCCCCGCGTACGGTAATTCAGCCTCCTGCCGGTGTTGCCGCGACTACGGCCCTGGCCGCCGGCTTTTGGGCTGGCCCTTCGGTCGAGCAGCTTGGTCTGGCTCAGCCGGATGCCGCCGCCGCCCTTGCATCCTTTCGAGAGAGCTGTCCCCGACTGCTGGCGCGCGATGACGCATCGGGCTTGACCCGCCCGGCGGATTGGCAGCAGCCCTGCGCCGCCGCGGCGAAGTGGCCGGCGAGCGAGGCGCAGCGCTTTTTCGTCCAGCATTTCGAAACGGTGAAGGTTGGCGATGGCAAGGCTTTTGCCACGGGTTACTATGAGCCGGAGATCGCGGGCGTTCGAACCCCCCAGCCGGGCTTTGACGTGCCGGTCTATGCCCTGCCGCCAGACCTGGTCCGCGCCAAGCCGGGCGATGCGCCGCCCAACCCGAACGGGACCATGCCGCTGGGCCGCTATGATGAGAGCGGCAAGTTCGTACCCTATTACGATCGCGGGCAGATCTACGACGGTGCGCTGGCGGGCAAGGGGCTGGAGATTGCCTGGGCGGCCGACCGGGTCGAAATGTTCTTTTTGCAGATCCAGGGTTCGGGCCGTCTGCGCGCTCCCGATGGCTCGGTGATCCGGATCGGCTATGCCGGCCAGAATGGCCATCCCTATACCGGGATCGGCGGGGTCATGCGCCAGCGTGGCCTGCTGGGTACCTTGCCCGGCCAGTATTCCGGTTCGATGCAGGGGATCATGCAGTACGTGCGCGAGAACCCCGATGCCGGGAATGCCTTGATGCGCGAAAACAAGAGCTTCGTGTTCTTCCGCGAGCTGACCGGCGATGGACCGCTTGGTGCGCTGGGCGTGCCGGTGCGGCGTGAAAGCAGCGTGGCGGCGGACCCGGCCTTTGTGCCGCTGGGTGCTCCCATCTGGCTCAAGATGGAACGGCCCGAGGCGAGCGGTCTGTGGGTGGCGCAGGATACTGGCGGCGCGATCAAGGGCGCCAACCGGTTCGATACATTCTGGGGCGCTGGAGAGGACGCCCGCGTCATCGCCGGCAGCATGAGCAGCAAGGGCGAGGCGCTGCTGCTCTTGCCGAAGGGGACGCTGGCCCGGCTGGGATCCAGCTGATGCGCACCCCGCGCGGCCTTTCTGCGGCGGAGGCCGCGCTGTGGGCGCGCGTCGCCAGTACGGTCGACCCAATGCATCCAGCCAAACCGGTTCCGGCGGTGGAGCAAGCCATGGCCGCGTCACCAGCGCCGGTGCCGATCAAGAAGATCAAAGGCCGCATCCCGCCGCCGCTACCAATACCGGTCGCAAAGGCGCCGTCATCGCGTCCACTGGATCAACACGGCCTCGATGGATCATGGGAGCGGAAGCTGGCCAAGGCACAGATTTCGCCTGACCTGACGCTCGACCTGCACGGCCATACCTTGGACGCGGCCCATGCCCGCCTCGATGCCGGGCTGGCGCAGGCCGCTGCGATGGGCGCGCGACTGCTGCTTGTGATCACCGGCAAGCCGCGTCCCGTTGCCGCGGCCGATCGCGGTGAGCGGCGCGGTGCAATCCGGGCCAAGCTGATCGATTGGCTGGCGGCCGGCCCACATGCCAGCCGGATCGCCGCTGTCCGCCCCGCGCACCAGCGCCATGGTGGTGCAGGCGCGCTTTACGTGGTGCTGCGCCGATCCCGCTAAAAAAGACGCCCCCCGCATCGGCTGATGCGAGGGGCGATAGGGAGGAACGCAGGGCGTTTAGAAGTTCACGGTCGCCGTCACGAAGACCTGGCGCGGATTGCCATAGAACGCGGTGAGCGTGCCTTCCTTGCCCAGCGCCGGGATCAGGGTGCCGCCAGCCGTCGTTGTCAGCGTCCCCGTGGTCGCGTTGGCGGCCATAAAGGTATAGCCCGAGGTCTTGTACTGCACGTCAAACAGGTTCTTGCCATAAAGACCCAGGGTCCAGCGCTTGTCCGGCGCGGTGTAAACCAGCGAGGCATCGACCAGCTGATAGGCGTCCTGATCAAGGTACGGGTTCGGAATTTCGAACTGATAGGTCTTGCTCTTGAACGAGATCCCCGCAGTCGCGATTAGCGAACCTTCGCCCAGATCGGCGGTGTAGCTGGCCTGTGCATTGCCGGTCCAGGCCGGGGTGTTCTGCACCTTGCGGAAGGCCGCCACGTCGGTCGGCACGTTGGCGATATTGGTGATGTACTTTTGGAACTTGGCGTCAATGTAACCCAGCGAGCCCGACAGGGTTACCGGGCCCAGGTTCGCGCGGGTTTCAAACTCAAGCCCCTGCATCCGGGCCTTGCCGGCGTTGGAAACCACGCCGCAGAAGCTGGGCAGGCCGGAAACGGTGCAGGCCACCGAGCCCGGGATCTGGACATTGGTATAGTCCATCCGGAAAGCGGCCAGTGCGACGAACAGCTTGCGATCGAGCAGCGAGCCCTTGTAGCCCACTTCGTAGCTGTCGACCTTTTCGGGCTTGAAGCTCAGGAAGGCGGCAATTTCGGCATCCGAACGGACACCGTCGGCGTTCAGGTCGGGCGCGTTGACGCCGGCGCCACGGGGGTCAAAGCCACCGCCCTTGAACCCTTGCGAGAACGAGGCGTAGACGTTGTGTCCTTCGCTCGGCTTGAAGCTGAGCGAAGCGCGGGGGGTGAACTTCTTGAAGGTGCTCTTGCCCTTGAAGTTGGTGCCCGGCGCGCCAAAGGCCACGCCAGCGCCGCCGAACACTGGCGAACCGCCACCCAGATAGTTCTGGCGCAGGATCGTCGCGCTGCGCTCGTCCCAGGTATAGCGCCCGCCGACCGACAGGCTGACCTGGTCGGTCAGATCATAGGTGAAGTCGGCAAAGCCAGCCAGGGTATCGGTGCCCACGTCGGCGCTGGTGAAGGCGGTCAGGCCGTTCAGCGTGGTATAAAGGCGGACGTCGAACTGGGTTAGCGCCGTGGCGTTCAGGTAGTATGCGCCGATCAGGCCGTTGAAGCGGCCCGAATTGATCAGCAGCTGCAATTCCTGGCTGGTCTGGCGGTTCTTGTAGATGCCCGGCACGTCAACATCGACGGCGGGCAGCGCGTCAAAGTCGATCGGCGAGGCGGAATCGTCCTTGCGGTAGGCGGTGATCGAGCGGACGGTCAGCGTGTCGTTCAGATCGCCTTCCATGAACAGCGAAGTGCCCCAGGCTTTCACGTCTTGCTTGGGCGAAGTCAGGCCGCCTTGGGTGTCATAGACATTGCTCAGCATCGGGGTGTTGGTGAACTGGCTGGGGATCAGGCGATGCCCGCCGCGTTCGTTGGAACGGTCATGGGTATAGTCGGCCGAAACGCGAGCGAAGAAGCCATCGGCGTGGACTTCCACCGTGCCGCGACCGGCCCAGATGTCCTTGTTGTAGTTATCGCGGCCGGTGGTCAGGTTCTTGCCGAACCCGCCGCGCGTGAGGCGAGCCAGCGAACCGCCCAGGCGCAGGGTGCCGTCACCCACCGGGGTGCTGGCAGTGATCACGCCATCGCCCTGATCATAGGTGCCATAGGTGCCGCGCAGCGACAGGCGCGGATCGTTGTCGATCTTGCGGGTCACATACTTGACCGCGCCGCCCACGGTGTTGCGGCCATAAAGCGTGCCCTGCGGACCGCGCAGCACTTCGATGCGCTGAACATCATAGATGTCGACCACGGCGGCCTGCGGGCGGTTCAGGTACACATCGTCAAGATAGATGCCGACGCCCTGCTCAAAGCCCGAAACCGGGTCCTGCTGGCCGACGCCGCGGATGAAGGCGGTGAGGGTGGAGTTGGTCGCGCGGCTGGCTTCCAGCGTCACGTTCGGGGCCTGTTCGGCCACGGCGGTGATGTCGATCGCGCCGGTGCGCTCCAGCTGGTCGGCCGACAGCGAGGTGATCGCGATTGGCACGTCGGTCAGGTTTTCCTCTCGGCGGCGGGCGGTGACGATGATCGCGTCATCAT
>JBEGJL010000333.1:0-5525 GCA_041184605.1 Pseudomonadota bacterium | reverse complement strand
ATCCTTGAGCTTCAGCTTCAGCGTTACAGTCCGCCCTTCGGCCTTGCTGCGCTCAATCCGGTCCCAGCACAGGCCGACGATCCGCTCCAGCTGTTCGCGCAGAGCCGCGCCGGAGGATATGTCATGATCAAAGGTGCGTTCAGCCCCCACCGATTTCCGCGCCCGGTCCGCCTTGACCCGGCGCAGGTCAATGCCCCGGGCGGCGCGGTAAAGGTACTCTGCCTGGCTGCCGAAGTGTTCGCGCAGGAAATGAATGTCCTTGGCGGCCAGATCGGCCCCGGTTTCGATCCCCAATTCCTTCATCCGCTCTGCGCCGCGCGGGCCGATGCCGTGGAACCGCCGGACCGGCATGGCCGCGACAAAGGCCCCGCCTTCTTCCGGGCGGACCACGCACAGGCCATCGGGCTTGTTGTGGTCGCTGGCCAATTTGGCGATGAACTTGTTGTAGGATACCCCGGCGCTGGCGGTCAGCCCGGTCTCGGCCTTGATCCGTTCCCGGATCAGTTCGGCGATCCGCGTGGCAGAGCCGATGCCTTTTACGTCGGCGGTCACATCAAGGTACGCCTCGTCGAGTGAGAGCGGCTCGACCAGCGGGGTATAATCGCGGAAGATGTCGCGGATCTGGTGCGAGATCGCGGTGTAGACCGGAAAGCGCGGTCGCACGAAGATCAGCTGCGGGCACAGCCGCTTGGCCGTGACCGATGGCATGGCCGAACGGCAACCGAACTTGCGTGCTTCATAGGAACAGGTGGTCAGCACCCCACGCGGCCCGTCACCGCCCACCGCAACCGGCTTGCCACGCAGTGTCGGATCGTCGCGCTGTTCGACGCTCGCATAAAAGGCGTCCATGTCGACATGGATGATCTTGCGCAGTCCCTGCCCGGGCGCATCGTCAAAATCAGCCTCATCGGCGGGTTCGGTCATGATTGCCGCCTTACCCATGCGAATTCAGTCTGGCCAGCACGGGCGGAACAGGCCAATGGCGGGGCCATGCCAACAGTGAGTCCCCCTGTCCCCGGCGCAAGGCTGGGCGAGCGCGAATTTGTCGCGCTGATGGCCATGATCATGGCCTTGCAGGCGCTGTGCATCGATTCGATGCTGCCGGCCTTGGGGGTCATTGCCCGTGACATGGGGATCGGCGATCCGAATGAGCGGCAGCTGGTGGTTGGTGTTTACCTGATCGCCTCGGGCATTGGCGCCCTGTTTCCCGGGGCCCTGGCGGACCGGTTCGGGCGCCGGCCAGTGCTGTTCTTCTGCCTTTTGGCCTATGTCTCGCTCTCTGCGGCCTGCGCGCTGGTCACGGATTTCACCGCCATGCTGGTGCTGCGGGCCCTGCAAGCCGTCACCAGTGCTGGTCTGTCGGTGTTGCCCAATGCGATCATCCGTGATCGCTTTTCGGGTGACCGGATGGCCCGTGCGCAATCGACCGTCGCGGTGATCTTCATGATCGTGCCGATGGCCGCGCCCAGCTTTGGTCAGGCCGTATTGGCGGTGGCCAGCTGGCGCTGGATTTTCGGCGGCATGGCGCTGCTGGGTGCAGCCGTGTGGCTCTGGGCCTGGTTGCGCCTGCCGGAAACGCTGGATCCGGCCAACCGGCAGTCGGTCGCGCTGCGCGTGATCATCGCCAATATGCGGACCGCGGCGACCAACCGGGCCTCGATGGGTTATGTCATTGGCGCATCGCTGCTGGTTGCGGGCCTGTTCGGCTATATCAATTCGGCCCAGCAACTGGTGGCCGAACACTTTGGTGCTGGCACAACCTTTCCGCTGATCTTCGCGTTGATGGCGGGCGGCATGGCGGTGGCCAATTTCTTCAACTCGCGGATTGTGGAGCGGTTCGGGGCGCGGCGTGTTTCGCACACCGCGCTGCTGGCCTTCATCGCGGTCAGTTCGGTCCAGGTTTACCTGTCGCACCAGCCACACCAGACATTGTGGCAGTTCGTGCCGGTGATGAGCCTCAACATGTGCCTGATGGGCTTCCTGGGCGCCAATTTCGGGTCGATCGCCTTGCAGCCTTTTGCCCGGATTGCCGGGGCGGCCAGTTCGTTCCAGATGTTCGTGCGGATGGCCGTGGCGGCCAGCCTTGGCGCGGTGATCGGCCAGGCCTTTGATGGCACGGCCCGGCCGCTCGCCTGGGCGCTGCTGGCGGGCGGCCTTACGGCGCTGGGACTGGTACTGTACAGCGAACAGGGCCGCCTGTTCCGCCGTCTTACCCCGCCCGGGGTAGTGCGGCCGGTGGCAAACCCGGATGTGCGATAGGATGACGATGCAGTTTGACCTGGCAGTAATTGGCGGCGGCGTGAATGGCGCGGGGATTGCGCGCGATGCCGCGGGACGCGGGGCAAAGGTGCTGCTGCTGGAAGCGGGTGACCTGGCGCAGGGCACGTCTTCGGCCTCGACCAAGCTGGTCCACGGCGGGCTGCGGTATCTTGAGCATTATGAATTCGCCCTGGTCCGCGAAGCCCTGACCGAGCGTGAGGCGTTGTGGGGCATCGCCCCGCATATCATCCACCCGCTGCGTTTCGTCCTGCCGCACGTAAAGGGCCTGCGCCCGCGCTGGCTGCTGCGGCTGGGTCTGTTCCTCTATGACCACATCGGCGGACGCGAGCACCTCCCCGCGACCCGCTCGATCGATCTGCACCGGCACCCGGCCGGCGCCCCGCTCAAGGCCGAATTCGGCCCTGCCTTCGAATATTCGGACGGCTGGGTCGATGATGCCAGGCTGGTCGTGCTCAACGCGCTTGATGCTGTGGCCCACGGCGCCGAGGTTCGCCCGCGCACGCCGCTGACTGCCGCGCGCCGGATCGACGGCGGGTGGGAACTGGAAACACCTGCGGGCAAGTTCACCGCCAGCGCGCTGGTCAATGCCGCTGGCCCGGCAGTGCTCAAGGTCGATGGCCTGGTTGGTGAAACGCCCGAATACGGCATGCGCCTGGTCCGCGGCTCGCACATCGTGGTGCGGGGGCTGTTTGACCACCCCTATGCCTATTTCTTCCAGCTGGCTGACGGCCGAATCTTCTTTGCCATTCCCTACGAACGCGATTTCACCCTGATCGGCACGACCGACCGCGATCACACCGCCGGCGAACCGATCATCGCCAGCGAGGAAGAGATCGCCTATCTCTGCGAAGGGGCGAACGGTTACTTCAAGACCGCGATCACCCCGGCCGATGTCGTCTGGACCTATTCCGGGGTACGCCCCCTCGTGGACGATGGCTCGGGCAAGCCCGAAGCCGCCACCCGCGGCTATCGCCTTGACCTGTCTGAGCCGGATGCCGGGGCACCCCTGCTCAGCGTCTATGGTGGCAAGATCACCACCTATCGCCATCTTGCCGAAGAGGCGGTTGACCTGCTGACGGGGCGGCTGCCTGCACTTTCCGGCAAGGCCTGGACCAAGAGCGAGCCTCTGCCCGGCGGTGACTTCCCGCTTGATGGGCTTGATGCCCTTAAGGGCACTCTAGCTGCCCGTTACCCCTTCCTAGATGCCGCTTCGGTTGATCGCATTGCCCGCGCCTATGGCACCCGGGCCGAGCGCTGGCTGAACGGCGCGGAAGGGTGGCAGGCGCTGGGCAAAAGCTTTGGCGCCGGGCTGACCGCGGCGGAAGTTGACTTCCTGCGTGACCAGGAATGGGCCGCCAGCGCCGAAGACATCCTGTGGCGCCGGACCAAGCTGGGACTCAGGCTTAGCGCAGCAGAGCAGAAGGAACTGGCGGACTACCTGTCGCGCTGATCGGCCCCCAGCCGCCGCCAGGCCAACTCCGCGAACTCGCACAGCAATGGCCGGGTATCGCGGGGGTCGATAATATCCTCGACATTGAACCGCTCGGCACTGCGGAAAGGTGAGGTGACCTTGGCGAGCCGCGCCCGGATCGCCGCCAGTTCGGCGGCCGGATCCGCTGCCGCCTCGATCTCGCTTTTGTAGGCCACTTCCAGCCCGCCCGCGATTGGCAGGCTGCCCCAATCGCCCGATGGCCAGCAATAGCGGTATTGATAGGTATCGGCATTCGACATCGCACTTCCCGCGATGCCATAGGCGCGGCGCATGACGATCGAGGCCAGGGGCACGGTCGCCTTGTAAATCGCGTTCATCGCCTGGACGCCATAGCGGATCGTCCCCGCAATCTCCGCCTCGCGCCCGATCATGAAGCCGGGATTATCGACCAGGTGGACGATTGGCAGGCGGAACAGGTCGGCCAGCTTGACGAAGCGTTCCACCTTCTCGCTGGTCTTGGCATCCCACGATCCGCCCAGAAAGCTGGGGTCATTGGCCAGCACCATCACCGGCCAGCCATCAAGCCGGGCCAGCGCAGTGATCGCTGCGCGGCCCCACATCCGGCCGATCTCGAACACGGTGCCCTTGTCAAACACCAGGTCCATCGCCCGGCGCATCGAATAGACTTCCTTGTCCCCACGCGGGATCAGGTTGAGCAGCGCTTCCTCGCGCCGCTCGGCCCGGTCTCCGGTTTCGATCCGCTGTGCCGCCTGCCCGACATATTCGGGCATGAACGACAGGAAATGGCGCGCGCGGGCAAAGGCTTCGGCCTCGCTCGCGACTTCGTCGTCAACCACGCCGTTGCGGGTGTGGATTGATGAGCCGCCCAGTGCTTCCTTGGCCTGTTCGTGGTCGGTTGAGCCTTCGTCCTTCCAGGCGCTGCCCATGGCATCGACCACGGCCGGGCCGGCGGCGAAAATCTGGCTGAGGCCGCGCACCATCACGGAATAATGGCTTGCCGCGATCCGGGCTGCTCCCAGGCCTGCCGTCGGGCCGAGCGCCAGCGCCACTACCGGCACGGTATCGAGGTTCTTCACCACCTCGCCCCACATGTGGACTGCGGGGATATAGGTCGCGCCGATCATCTCGAGCGTCTTGACCGAACCGCCGCCACCCGTGCCGTCGATCATGCGGATGATCGGCAGCTTCAGCTCGTGGGCCATCTTTTCGGCCTGTTCCATCTTGCGGCCGATCCCGGCATCCGCAGCCCCGCCGCGGATGGTGAAATCATCGGCCGTGGCAACGACCGGGCGGTCATTGATCGTGGCCTTGCCGAACAGGAACGGCGCGGGCAGAACACCGGTTAGGTTGCCATCGGCATCATAGGCACCTTTGCCGGCAATCTTGCCGATTTCACGGAACGAGCCGGGATCGACTAGTGCAGCCAACCGCGCTCGGGCATCCATCTTGCCCCGGCCATGCTGCCGGGCCACCTTGTCTGTACCGCCCATTTGCTCGGCCAGCGCCTCGCGGGCGCGCAGTTCTTCCAGTTCCTTGGCCCAGCTCATCGCTTCGCGCCTCTCCTCGGCCGCTTTCCGGGCCGTGTTGTCGCCCTATCGCTAAGGCCTGTGGCTGGCGGCTGCAATGCCCCTTGCGCTTGCTCCCGCCCGACACTAGAGCGACGCGCAAACCTTTTACCCACAATTCCTACGGGGCACGATTGATGGACGACCGTTTCAACACCATCGCCGGCTGGACGCTGTTCTCGGGCGTTGTTGCGCTTGGTCTCGCTTCGGTGAGCAGCCACTACTTC
>JBEGJL010000332.1:0-3899 GCA_041184605.1 Pseudomonadota bacterium | reverse complement strand
GTCATAGCCGGCATTGAAAGCGCGAACATGGTCGAGGCAGAACCAGCGATAGTCGCCCGGACCGTCAAAACCGGGGCGGCGTTCACCGGGCGCGCGGAATTCGCCCGGCTCCCTGCAACCGGGTGCCATGCAACCGCGCTGGGCATCCCTGACCCGGCCATGAAAACGATCGTGCTTCACCGCTTCCACATGGCGATTGTTCGAGTAGAAGGGAAGCCATGACAACCCCCATCGCGACCGAAATCGAAGCACTGCTCATCGCTGCTTTTGCGCCAGCCAGCCTGGCTGTCATCAACGACTCGGCCAAGCACCACGGCCACCTGGGCGATGATGGCTCGGGAGAATCACACTTCACCGTGGAGATCGAGAGTGCGGCCTTTACCGGTGTCTCACGCCTGCAGCGCCAGCGCATGGTCAACGCCGCCCTGGGCGACATTCCCGGCCAGCGGGTCCACGCGCTGGCGATCAAGGCACGGGCACCCGGCGAATGAACACGGGCCCGAATCTGAAGAACAAGAATAGGACAGGGAGAGCAAGATGAGCTTCAACGGACAGACCGCCTGGATCACCGGCGCTTCATCGGGCATCGGCGCTGCGCTGGCCAAGGCGCTGGCGGCACAGGGCGCGCGGCTGGTCCTATCGGGCCGCAAGCTCGATGCGCTTGAAGCGGTCGCGGCTGAATGCGGCGGCGATTGCCTGATCCTGCCGTTTGAGACGACCGACATCGCGGCGCTTGCTCCCGCTGTTGAGCAGGCCTGGAACTGGTCCGGTGGAATTGACCTGCTGGTCAACAACGCCGGTATTTCGCAGCGCAGCCTGGCGGTGGAAACCAGCTATGCGGTTTACGAGCAGATCGTGAATGTCGACCTGCTAGCCCCGATCGCCCTGACCCAGGCGATCCTGCCACGGATGGTGGCGCGCAAGTCGGGCCGGCTGGCCTATATCTCCTCGATCGCGGGAAAGGTCGGCGTGCCGATGCGCACCGCCTATTGCGCAGCCAAGTTCGGGATCGCGGGCTATGCCGATGCCCTGCGCGCGGAAGTGGCGCACCTGGGGTTGCAGGTCCACAACATCTTTCCCGGTTCGGTCCGCACCGATGTTTCGCGCAATGCGCTGACGGCCGATGGTTCCAAGCGTGGCGTGTCTGACAAGGCGATCGATAACGGGATCGATCCGGCCGTCGCCGTTGCCCAGATGATCGACGAAATGTTGGCCGGCACGCGCGAGATTATCGTGGCCGAGGGCGCCGAAAAGGCCATGGGCGAAGCCCGCCGTACCCCCGATGCGCTGCTGGACCAGATTGGCGGGTTCATGGCCGCCGGCTATGTCGAACGGATGAACGACGGGGCCGAGTGATGCAGCAGGTGCGGATCAAGCTGGCCAACGGGATTGAGCTCGACGTGGTTGATGTGGGTCCGCGCGATGGCCCGGTGCTGCTGTTCCTGCACGGCTTTCCGGATAGCCACCGCACCTGGCGGCACCAGATTGCGCACCTGTCGGGCCGCTATCGCTGCATCGCGCCGGACCAGCGCGGCTATCGCGGCTCATCCAAGCCCAAGGGGGTGGAGAACTACACGCCCGACAAGTTGATCAGTGACGTGTTCCAGCTGGCCGATGCGCTGGGTGTCGGGCCGTTCACCGTGGTCGGGCATGACTGGGGCGGCGCGATTGCCTGGGGTGTCGCGATCATGGGGCAGCTGAACGGCCGGGTCACTCGCGCCGTGGTGATGAACGCGCCGCACCCGGTGATCTTTCCCAAGCTGCTCTACACCAATCGCCAGCAGCGGCAGGCAAGCCAGTATTTCCGGGTGTTCCGCGATCCGGCCAGCGACGAACTGGTCGCGCAGTTCGGCTTGGGCGGCGTATTGCTGAAGGCCTTTGGTGAAGTTCCCGAAAATCCGAAGATGGACCCGGCCGAGCGTGCCGCGCTGATGGAGGATTACGCGAACCGCGAAGCGTCGATCGCCATGCTCAACTGGTATCGGGCCAGCCCGATGGAAGTGCTCGACATGGACGCGCCCTATGCGCTGCCAGCCGGTTGGCAGCCCCCTACCCTGCCCAGGCTGACAATTCCCACGCTGGTGGTCTGGGCGATGGAGGACACGGCCTTGCCCGCCGCCAACCTGGATGGGTTGGACGTAGTGATCGAAGACCTGACGCTGGTGCAGGTGCCGGGCTGCGGGCACTTCGTGCAATGGGAAGCGCCTGAGCAGGTCAACGCCGCCCTCGATGATTTCCTCGCCCGGACGGACCGTGGCTGAACCACAGCGCGCGGGCATCGGTGCGGCGCTCGCCGCGGCCGAGGCGAAAAGGCGCCGGTCGCTGCTGCGTAACCACGGCGGCGGTCATGCTCCGGTCAGCTTCCTTGAGCTGTTCTTTGACCTGGTCTTCGTTTTCGCGATCACCCAGCTTTCGCACTTCCTGAAGGACCACCTGACCTGGCTGGGCTTTGCCCAATCACTGGTGCTGTTCCTGGCGGTGTGGTGGGCCTGGATGTACACGACCTGGGCCACCAACTGGGCTGATCCGGAGCGGTTTGAGGTCCGCATCATGCTGCTGGTGCTGATGGCGCTCAGCCTACTGATGGCGGTTGCCCTGCCCTATGGCTTCAGCAAGTACGCCTGGCTGTTCGCGGCAAGTTACGTGGCGCTGCAAGTGGGGCGGACCGCGTTCATGGCGGTAGTGTTGCACCGTGAGAACCGCGCCAACACGCGCAACATGGTGCGCATCGGCATGTGGTTCCTTTATGCCGCGCCGTTCTGGCTGATCGGCGTGCTGCGGCCAGAAGAAGAGCGACTGGCCTGGTGGCTGCTGGCCGTGGTGATCGAATACCTTGGCCCGATCACGCTGTTTCCGGTGCCGTTTCTGGGCCGGTCAAAGGCCAGCGACTGGGACATTTCCGGCAGCCACATGGCGGAACGCTGCGGGCTGTTCATCATCATCGCCTTGGGCGAAGGGATCATCATCACCGGCGCCACCTTTGCCGATGCCTCAATGGAAATGGGCCGGATCCTGGCCTTCTGTCTGGCGTTCCTGTCCTCGGTGCTGATGTGGTGGCTGTACTTCGACCTGGGGCAAAAGCGCGGGTCGGATCATATCAGCGAGAATGCCGATGTCGGCCGCGTGGCGCGCAATGCCTATACCTATATGCACATGCCGATCGTGCTGGGCATCGTGGTCTTTGCCGTGTCGGACGCCAAGCTGCTCGATAACTGGGACCAGCCGGCCGATGGCAAGCTGGCGCTGGTGATGTGCGGCGGCGGCGTGCTGTTCCTGACCGGACTGGGCCTGTTCAAGCGCCATTCCAACCCACTGGGCAACTTTCCCCTATCGCACGGGGTAGGCTCGATCCTGTTCTGGGGCCTGGCCTTTGCCGCCTGGCAGGGGATGCTGACCACTTTGCAGGTCGGCGGCATGGGCGTTGCCGCCTTTGCCGTTGTCTCAGGCTGGGAATGGGTATCCTACCACGGCGGGTGGAAGGAACGGATCGACGATACGATCGCCTGGTTCAGGCTTGCCAGTCAATACTAGCGCCGTGCGGGTGCGCCCGGGCGAGCATGACCGGCTCGCCACCGCCCGGCCAGTATCGCACCACCAGTTCATGCAGGTGCAGGACCCTGTTGGCCTCTAGCGCGATCCACGCCAGCGGACGCTCAGGCGTTGCCCGCGCACCAGCCGCTTCCATTGCCTTGGTGACCCGCGCCTGCTGGTCTTCTGGCACATATTGCCAGACTATCGAATGCATCAGCACGCGGGTGGTGCCAGCCGCCTGGGGCTTGGCCAGTTCAGCCTCGATGAAATCGGCCGCGTTCATCTTGACGAGATCGGGGGCTAACTTGCCCGCCTCGGCAATCGCGGCGGCCATGCGTTCAAATCGCACGGTATGTTCGGGCCAGATA
>JBEGJL010000331.1:0-3258 GCA_041184605.1 Pseudomonadota bacterium | reverse complement strand
GCATCCCGCGCTGGGTTTCCGGCTTCAGCACGCGGTCATAGGCTTCGAACCGGGCGCGCACGCCATCCATGTCAAGCGCGCCGCCGCTGTCGGTCACATAGACGCACTGCGCGCCATAGCTTTCCATCAATAGCGCCTGGCTGGCCAGATGATCCGGCTCGATCATGTGGCTCATCATCAAAAAGCCCGAAACGTCCATGCCCAGGTCGCGGGCAATGCCGATGTGCTGCTTTGATACGTCGGCTTCGGTGCAGTGCGTGGCGACCCGGACCGAGCGGACGCCGATATCATAGGCGCGGCGCAGTTCCTCAACCGTGCCAACGCCAGGCAGGATCAAGGTGGTCAGCACGCATTTATCCAGCACGTCGGCCACAGCTTCCAGCCATTCCCAGTCGGTATGGGCGCCAAAGCCATAGTTAAAGCTGGCACCCGACAGGCCATCGCCGTGCGCCACTTCGATCGCATCCACGCCGGAAGCCTCGATTGCTTGCGCGATCGCCCGGACATGGTCGATGCCGTACATGTGGCGGATGGCGTGCATGCCATCGCGCAGGGTCACATCCTGGATGTAAAGCTTGTCGCCTGCGTTGACGTCGAACTTGCTCATGCGCCCATCCTCCGCGCGGCCAGAAGTTCGCCGGTGGCCTTGGCTGCGGCGGTCATGATGTCGAGGTTGCCCGAATATGAGGGCAGATAATCCCCGGCCCCTTCGACTTCGAGCATGATCATCGACTTGATCCCGGTGAAATCGCCCATGCCGGGGATCTTTAGGCGGTTGTTGTCGCCGAACCGTTCAAACTGCACTTCTTGCTTGAGCCGATAACCCGGAACGTATTTTTGTACCTCCGCCACCATCTCTGCCACGGATTGACGGATCGCATCTTCGCTGCCGCCTTCGGACAGGGTGAAGACCGTATCGCGCATGATCATCGGTGGTTCGGCGGGGTTTAGGATAATGATCGCCTTGCCCTTGGTGGCGCCGCCCACCACCTCGATTGCCCGCGCGGTGGTGCGGGTAAATTCGTCGATGTTGGCGCGGGTTCCCGGCCCGGCAGAGCGGGATGAAACCGAGGCAACGATTTCGGCGTAATGGACCTTGTCCGAAACCCGGGCGACCGCGGCCACCATCGGGATCGTCGCCTGACCGCCGCATGTCACCATGTTGACGTTCGGCTGATCAAGGTGCTGGCTCATGTTGACCGGCGGAACGGTGAAGGGGCCGATCGCGGCCGGGGTCAGATCGACCACCTGGATGCCGTCAGCCCGCAGGGCCTCATCATGTCCCTTGTGGGCATAGGCAGAGGTGGCATCAAATGCGATTCCGATTTCGGCATAGCAGGGCAGCCGTTTCAGCCCTTCGATCCCTTCGTGGGTCGTGGCGATGCCATGCTCGCGAGCCATGGCCAGACCTTCCGAAGCCGGGTCGATCCCCACAACCGCCGCCAGTTCCATGTTCTGCGGATACTTGATCATCTTCATCATCAGATCAGTGCCGATATTGCCAGAACCGATGATTGCGGCCTTCACGCGTGCCATTACTGCTTCCTTAAACAAACCGAGCCGTACAGGTGCCAATACCGTGCAGGGTCATCGCAAAGACATCGCCCTTTGCCGCTGGCTCGAGCGGGACCAGGCTACCCGAAAGGATCACGTCACCGGCATCAAGCGTGACGCCATAGGCGCCCAGGGTGTTGGCCAGCCAGGCAACCGCCTGGGCTGGATCGCCCTGAACGGCGTGACCATATCCTTCCGATAGCGCCGCGCCGTTTTTGGTGACGGTCACGTGCAGGGCGGGCAAATCGTGGTCGCGCGGATCGGCCCTGGCTTCGCCCAGAACGAAGACTCCACATGAGGCATTGTCCGCAACCGTATCAACAATCCCGATTTTCCAGTCGCGAATACGGCTGTCGACGATCTCGAAACAGGGGGCGATATAGTCGGTTGCGGCAATAACGTCCGCTGCGGTTACGCCGGGTCCGGCCAGACTGTCTTTCAGCACGAAGGCGATCTCAGCCTCGGCGCGCGGCGCGATCAGGGCCTTGGCTTCGACATCGATCACTTCGCCGGTCTGCATCCAGTTGGTCAGGAATCCGAAGTCGGGCTGGTGGACACCCAGCATGTCCTGCACGGCCTTGCTGGTAACGCCGATCTTCTTGCCAACCACGCGTTCACCATCGGCGCGGCGGCGGGCCAGGAAGCCAAGCGAAATGGCATAGGCATCGTCGATGGTCAGATCGGGGTGGCGTTCGATCAATGGGGCGACCACCCGGCGCTCGCGCAGGGCAGCATAGAGTTCACCCGCCAGACGCGCGGTGCGTTCTTCGCTCACAGATAGGTTCCGTCCTGATAGATCAAGGGGGCGATTCCATCGCTGACTGTGGCGCGCAGCACCCGGGCGATAACAATCGAATGCGTTCCATAGGCCAGCATCGCGTCGATCACGCAGCCAAGATTGGCCTGGGCTCCGGCCAGTTCCGGCAAGCCATCATGGCCATCGCGCCATTCGCCGATCCGGAACCGCTCATCCTGCGAAACACCCCCGCCAAAGGCAGCCGAGACATCCTGCTGATCGCGCGACAGCAGGTTCACCGAGAGCGGTGCGGTCGGCACCAGCAACCCGTGCAGCGCCGTGGCGCGGTTGACACACACCAGCACCGCGGGCGGGTCCGCCGTCAACGAGGTGACCGAAGTGGCGGCCATGCCAATCGGTCCGGCTTCTCCCCGCGCCGCCACGATCGCCACCGATGCGGCCAGCCGCCGCATGGCTGCGCGAAACTGTTGCGGCAGTTCTTCGGGGATCAGCGGATAGCCATCAGCCACGCAGGAATTCCAGGCTATAGCGGTTGAATTCTTCTGCCCGCTCAACCTGAACCCAATGACCGGTGCGGGTGAAGGTCATGCAGCGGGCATCGGCGCAGTGATCCAGGAAATGCCGGGCGCCGCTTTCGGGGCAAAACTCGTCATTCAGCCCCCACAGCACAAAGATCGGCACCTGCAATTCGCCCACCCGCGGCCCCAGATTGGGGGTACGCATCCGCATTAGCACGTCTTTGGGCTGGTTGCGGGCCACGGCAAACCGCTCTTCAACCAGGGCGTCGGGAATGTGGGCGGCAAAGTCGGGGTGGACCAAATTGCAGATCAGACGGCGCTGCTCAGCCAGATTGAAGTCCGGCCCGCCAAAGTTCGAGACCATCTTGGTGATGCCGGGCATCTTGAAATAGTCGGCCTGCTCTTCAATGCAGCCCGGCGCCATCAGGA
>JBEGJL010000330.1:0-2900 GCA_041184605.1 Pseudomonadota bacterium | reverse complement strand
GGTGTACCGCACGTTCTGGTGGGCGCTCGGGTGCCTGCAGATGGGCGGCTTCTGGCGCGCCGGTCATGACCGTTCTGTCGAGCGCGTGGTCGTCGCGCGGCGCACGGCCGAGCAGGAGCTTGACTTGCTGCTGCTGCTTGAAGACCTGGCCCCGGCGGAAGAGCGCAATCGCCCGCTGCCCCCGGCTGCCGAGCTGCTTCAGCCTGGAACCGGCGAGCCGAGTGGCGCCGAAATCCTGACCGCCATTTCCGAATGGCTGGCAAGCAACATCAAGCCGCTGGTGGCTGGCCGCGGCAAGTTTGACCTGGCGGTTGCGCGCAATGCCCTGGGCATCGTCGCGCGCGAGATCGAACAGCGCCCGGTGGCAACCGACCCCGCCCTTACGGCCGAGATCATGGCTGGTCGGGCTGACCTGACCACGCCCGGCCTACTCGCCCGGCTGCGCCGGATGGCGCTCGACAAGCTGTCTGCCGACATGCCGAAATATCCCGCCTTGGCCACGGCCCGGGCGCAATGGGAAGGACACTGAGATGGATTTTGCGCTCCCTGCCGACCTGCTGGCCTATCTGGACGAACTGGATGCCTTCATCGCCGCCGAGATCAAGCCGCTGGAGCAGCAGGATGACAATATCCGCTTCTTCGATCATCGCCGCGAATGGGCGCGGACCGACTTTGAAAACGGCGGGCTTCCCCGGCATGAGTGGGAAAAGCTGCTGGTCGAAGCCAGCCGCCGCGCCGATGCCGCCGGGCACTGGCGCTTTTCCGCCCCCAAGAAGTACGGTGGCAAGGATGGGTCCAACCTGTGGATGGCGGTGATCCGCGATCGCTTTGCCGCCATGGGGCTGGGCCTGCACAACGATTTGCAGAACGAGCATTCGATCGTTGGCAACTTCCCCTTCGTGGCCATGTTCGAACACTTCGGCACGCCAGAGCAGCAGGAAGAATTCATCCTGGGCGGGTTTGCCCGCGAACGGCGCGTGGCCTTTGGCCTGACCGAGCCGGACCACGGTTCAGACGCCACCCACATGGAAACCGTGGCCGTGCGCGAAACCCGTGATGGCGTGCCTGGCTGGCGGATCGACGGGCGCAAGATGTGGATCACGGGCATGCACGTGGCGACACATTGCGCGGCCTTCTGTCGTACTTCGGGCAAGGCGGGCGATGCCAAGGGCATTACCTGCTTGCTGGTTCCTGCCGGCACCCCCGGCATGGTGGTGGACGAGTACATGTGGACCTTCAACATGCCGACCGACCACCCGCGGATGCATTTCGAGAATTGCTGGGTGCCGGAGAGCGCGGTGCTGGGACCGGTCGATGGCGGCCTGTCGATCGCCCAGAGCTTTGTCCACCAGAACCGCATCCGTCAGGCGGCCAGTTCGCTGGGCGCGGCAACCTATTGTCTGGAGGAATCGGTCAAATATGCGCGCGAGCGCAAGCCGTTCGGCCAGGAATTGGCGCGCAATCAGGGAATCCAGTTCCCCTTGGTCGAGCTAGCAACGCAGTGCGAGATGCTGCGCACCCTGATCTACAAGACCGCGTGGGAAATGGACCAGATGGAGCACAAGGAGATCGAGCACCGGCTCTCGGACAAGATCTCGATGTGCAATTACTACGCCAATCGGTTGGTCTGTGAGGCTGCCGATCGGGCGATGCAAGTCCATGGCGGAATTGGCTATTCACGCCATAAGCCGTTCGAACACATCTTCCGCCACCACCGCCGCTATCGGATCACCGAAGGCGCGGAGGAGATCCAGATGCGCAAGGTGGCGGCCTACCTGTTCGGATACCTCGGCCCGCGCAAGGCGCTCTACGCCCAGTAATTCGGCGTTACCCGGCTGCCACAGGGAGGGCGCAAAATGTTGCGCCACGAAGGCGGGTGCTTGCCCGGTTATGCTGCAATTGCGTAATCCCACCCAGTGTTTTGACCCGCCCCGCAGCCACTGCGAGCCGGGTTCGCGATGACCATTACAAGGGGAATTCTGATGCGATCGAACTTGCGCCTTGGCTTGCTTGCCTCGCTCTCTGTCCTGCCTTTCGCCGCGCCCGCCGCCGCTCAGGGCACTGGTGCCGATGGTGCCGAAGAACAGGTGATCATTGTGACCGGCACCCGCTCGACCGCGCGCACGGTTGAAGACTCCCCGGTGCCGGTCGATGTGCTTTCGGGCGAGACGCTGACCGAAGGCGGTCAGGTCGAAACGAACAAGATCCTCAACAAGCTGGTGCCCAGCTTCAACTTCCCGCAGCCGGCCATTGCCGATGGCTCGGACGCGCTGCGCCCGGCCACGCTGCGCGGCCTTGGCCCGGACCAGACGCTGGTGCTGGTCAATGGCAAGCGCCGCCACGTTTCGGCCCTGCTCAACATTAACGGCACCGTTGGCCGTGGCTCTGCTGCTGTGGACATGAACGCGATCCCCGCCCTGGCGATCGACCGGATCGAAGTGCTGCGCGATGGTGCTTCATCGCAGTATGGCTCTGACGCCATTGCCGGGGTGATCAACATCCGTCTGAAGAAGGCCAGCGAAGGCGGCCGGGCTTCGATCAGCTATGGCAAGTACGACACCACCATTTCGGGCGTGGCCAATGTTACCGGCCTGGCCCTGACCGGTGGCCAGCCTTCGCTGGATCCGACCGATAACCGCTACTTCCTTGCCAACACCGATGGTGAGCGCAAGGCCCACGACGGTGAAAGCTATTCGATCGCCACCAACGTCGGCCTGCCGTTCTTTGGCGTGGAAGACGGATACGTGAACTTCACCGCCGAGTATCGCCGCCGCGGTTATACCAACCGTCAGGGCTATGACCTGCGGCCGAACTACATCCGCCCGACGACCACCACGTTCGACCCGCGCGAGATCACGTTCAACCGCCTGCAATTCCGCTTCGGCGATCCAAAGGCTGAT
>JBEGJL010000329.1:0-17056 GCA_041184605.1 Pseudomonadota bacterium | reverse complement strand
GACGCGGCTCTATCGCGATGTGATGGAAGCCGCGGGTGACAAGCCCGTGGTGTTCCGCACGGTCGATATCGGCGGGGACAAGGTGCTGCCGTATCTGCGCCACAACGATGGCGAGGATGAGGAAAACCCGGCGATGGGCTGGCGGGCGCTGCGCGTTGCGCTCGAACGCGAAGGCCTGCTCAAGGTCCAGGCCCGCTCGCTGCTTGAGGCAGCGGCTGGACGAACGCTCAACGTCATGTTCCCGATGGTGACCGAGCCGTGGGAATTCGATGCCGCACGTGAAGTATTCGAGCGTCAGCGGGCCTATCTGAAAAGCCAGAAAAAGCTGCTGCCCGAAGCGATCCGCTATGGTGCCATGCTTGAAGTACCGGCCCTGGCCGAGCAGCTTGACGTGCTCGCCCCCAAGCTCTCGTTCCTGTCGATTGGCACCAATGATCTGACCCAGTTCCTGTTCGCAGCGGACCGAGCCAATCCGAAGCTGGCTGAGCGTTATGATTGGCTTAGCCCTGCGATCCTGCGCTTCCTCAAGCGGGTGATGCAGTCGGTTGCCGGACATGATGTTGACGTAACGGTTTGCGGTGAAATGGGTGGCCGCCGGCTTGAAGCCCTGGCACTGATGGGGATCGGCATCCGTCGCCTCTCAATCACGCCCGCCAGTGTTGGACCGATTAAGGAACTGGTCCGCAAGGTCGATCTTGAGGAAATTGGGACGGCGATGAATGGCTGGCTGGCTGCCCCTCCCCGTGACCTGCGCGGCGCGCTGGCCGCATGGGCGCAGGAACGCGGAATCGACTGCGACTGATCCGCCGTTTGCCGCAGAAACTCGGCCAATTGTCGCCTTGCCGCCAAAGTGTGCGCAATTTTCGTTGACTTGGGATGGCAATCCGCGAAGGTCCGGCCTCGCGGGGCGAGATCGCAAAACAATACTGCTTCCGGGGTCGAGATGAGTGAACAAGCAGAAGAGGCGCAACTGCCTCTTGAGGGCGCAGGAGCGCAACTGGCCCGGGCCCGGGTTGCGGCGGGCAAGTCCCTGGCCGATATTGCCCAATTGACCCGTATTTCGGAACGCCAGCTCGCGGCAATCGAAGCTGGAAACTATGCTGCCCTGCCATCCCGGGCCTATTCGGTGGGCTTTGCGCGCAGCTATGCCAAGGCCGTCGGGATCGACGGCAATGCCATTGTTGATTTGGTCCGCGAGGAGCTGGCCCAGCAAGAGCCAGATCATGCCCGTCGCACTGTCCCCGCCTTTGAACCCGGTGATCCGGCCCGCCTTCCCGGCCGCCGGGTCGCATGGTTTGCCGCGCTTGGCCTGGTACTGGTCCTCATGACGGGTTTCCTGGTCTGGCCCAGCCTTTATTCACCGGGCGGTTCCCTGCCGTCGATCCTGCCCAGCCCCACCCCAAGCGCCGCGCCGATGCGGGCTGCTCCTGCGTCGCAACCCGCCGGTGGACCGGTTGTCTTCACTGCCACGCGGGACCGGGTCTGGGTCCGCTTTGTCGATGGCGCGGGCCAGCAATTGCTGCAAAAGGAACTGGCCATGGGCGAAAGCTGGACCGTTCCGGATGCTGCCGGTGCCGTCACCCTGACCACGGCGCGACCAGATGGTTTGGCGCTGACGATTGGCGGGCGTCCAGTCCCGCCTTTGTCCGATACCGAACAATTGCTGCGCGATGTGCCCGTGACAGCTGCCGCTTTGCTGGCGCGCGGCACCACGCGACAGGCTGCCACGGTTGCGCCAACGACTACAGCCGTGGCGCCGCAGCGCCGTTTGAGCCGTCCAGCACCGGCCCGAAGAAGCGATGCGGTTCCTGCCCCGGCTATTGCCGAGCCCGCGGCCGCGTCGGCACCGCCAACAGGTGCTGCCACGATTGCCGCAACTGCGGATAGCCAGGGCTGATCGCTCGACAGATTTTATTCGATGCGTCTATGCAGCGCAGATACCGGTAGAATTACTGGGGATTAGTCGCAAAGCCGCTCGCTGAATGGGAAAAGGCACATGAAGACCTTCGTCGCACTGCATCGTCCTCTGCTGGTCGCGCTCACCGTGGCCCTAGCTGCGCCGGCAATTGCACAAAGCACCGCGAGTGACCCGAATGCGGAAGCCCGCGTTCGCAAGCTGGAAGCCGAAGTGCGTGCCTTGCAGCGGCAGGTTTTCCCGGGCGGCGACGGCAAGTATTTCCCGCCGCTGGCGCAGCCAACCCAGGCCGCGGCCCCGGTAACCGGTACGCCGGCGACCACGCCTGTGGCCGATCTGCTGGTTCGCGTAGATGCGATCGAGGCCCAGCTTGCCCGCTTGACTGCCCAGCAGGAAGAGAATGGCAACAAGCTGACCCAGTTGGAGGCCAAGGTTGCGGCGCTGACGCCGCCCGCGCCAGCAGCGGTCGCTGCCGCACCGACCGATGCTGCCGCTCCGGCCGGAGGCGGTGCCGTGACCGCCGCGAACGGCGCAACCACCAGCGGAAATCTGGCAGCTATGACCGGCGGGGCTTCTGCACCCCAGCCCGTAGCTGCCACTCCGGCGCCGGCGGCAATCGTCGCTCCCAAACCGGCTGCGCCCAAGCCGATTGCGGCCAAGCCTGCCGCCAAGCCAGCCGTTCCCTCGGCTGCGCGGCTCGCTGCGATCAAGGCGATCGAAAAGCCCAAGACCGACGATGCCGGGGATGACGAATATTCATATGGCTTCCGCCTGTGGGAGGCCAAGTTCTATCCCGAAGCGCAGCAGCAGTTAAAGCTGTTCCTCGAAAAGTATCCGCGTCACGCGCGCCGCTCGTTCGCGCGCAACCTGCTTGGTCGATCGCTGCTTGACGATGGCAAGCCGGAAGAGGCGCAGCGCTGGTTCCTCGAAAACTACAAGGACCAGCAGTTCCGTGAACGCGCGGCCGACAGCGTGCTATTCCTGGCCGAGGCGACCAAACGCCAGAAGGACACGGCGCGCGCCTGTATCGCCTTGGCCCAGTTCGTTGACGAATTCCCGCGCGATGCCGCCGGCCGCCTGAAGAGCCAATATGACGCGACCCGTGCCGGGCTTTCCTGCGATTGAGCTTTCGCCTGACTTAGTCGCTCGCTTTGCCGCGGACCTTGCCCGGCTGTGGTCGGATGACGCGACATTGGGACTGGCTATCTCGGGCGGGCCGGACAGTCTTGCTTTGCTGTTGCTGGCCCATGCCGCTGCGCCCGGGCGGATTGCAGCGGCGACGGTTGATCACGGCCTACGCCCGGCCAATGCCGATGAAGCGGCCATGGTCGCCGATCTATGCGCCGCCCTCGGTATTCCCCATTCAACGCTGGCCGTGACTTTGCCGCAAGGCAATGTCCAGGCGGAGGCGCGGGTCGCGCGCTATGCTGCATTGGCGGAATGGATGGCTGCCGGTAGCGCACTGGGCCTTGCCACCGCGCACCATGCCGACGATCAGGCCGAAACGCTGGTGCTGCGGCTTAATCGCGGCAGTGGCGTGGCCGGGCTGGCCGGAGTGCGAGAGCGCGGCACGGTCCTGCAGACCAGCCTGCCGCTCATTCGTCCGCTACTAGGGTGGCGGCGGAGCGAACTGGCCATGATCGTTGGTGCGGCCGGCCTGACCCCCGCGGACGATCCATCCAACCGGGATGACCGGTTCGACCGCGCACGAATTCGCAAGGTGTTGGCTGGGGCGGACTGGCTAGACGTGCAGGCGTTGGCAGCAAGTGCCAGCCATTTGGCCGATGCCGACGCGGCGCTTGACTGGGCCGCCGCGCGGGAGTGGCAGGAAGGCGTAACGCGGGCGCCGCTGGGATTGGTTTACCGTCCGCAGGCACCGCGCGCGATTGCACTGCGGGTGCTGGCCCGCATCATCACTGAACTTGATGGCGAAGCCCCCCGTGGCAGCGCCGTGTCGCGGTTGTTTGATTGCCTGGTTTCGCGCCAGCCAGCTTCGATCGGTAATCTGGTGGCCCGGCCGTTGCCGGAGGGCTGGAGCTTTTCAAAAGCTCCTCAACGCCGCAGCTAACGGCGCGCCATGCCTGTCTGCTGCATCCGCCAGACCAGCTGGTCATAGCGGTCCTGCCCAAAGAACGGCTCACCCGCATAGACCATCAGCGGCACGCCATAATGGCCACCAAGGCGCTGGTCGGCCTCGTTCGTCTTGATCACATCGTCCAGGCGATCGGCCTCTGCCATCTGCATGGCATCCAGTTCGGCAAGGTCGCATCCAGCGCTGGCGAGCGCTTTGGCCAAGTGATCCCCTTCGTGCCAGCCGTCAGTCTCACCCGACCAGATCAGGTGACTGATGGCGCGCAAGGCCGCCAGGCCCTTGCCTTGCTCCGCTGCGAGCACGCCCAATCGCGTCAGTCGGTGGATATAGGGCTGCTCCTTGGGATAGGTCCGCGTGGCATAGTCCATCACCACCGGATCGGGCCGCGGCCAGCGCAGCGGCAGGCCGGCGAATTCGGCGCTTCGCACGCAGTCGCGCATCAGGTAGCTGGTCCACAGCGGATCGGCGTGGGCGAAAAATTCCGGCTGGCGCACCGCAATCGGCAGGACCGGACGGACGTTCACCCTGGCATCCCAATCCCGCTCAAGCTCGATCAGCTTGGGGACCACGATGTATGAATAGGGGGAGCGGAACGACCAGAACAGGTCAACAGTATGGGTCATGGCTTTCGGTTCGCCTTCCTCGCGGGCCGGATGGTCTTTTGGTGGGGCTTGCCGCCCCAGTGCTCTCTCGGCATTAATCGCGCGATTAAAGGGAGAGTCAAATGAAGATCGATTCGAGCATTTCGGCGGTGGTGACCGGTGGCGCTTCGGGCCTGGGCCGCGCCACTGCCGAAGCCATTGCTGCTGCCGGAGCAAAGGTCGCGATTTTTGATGTGAACGCCGAAAAGGGCGAGGAGGTCGCCAAGGCGACCGGCGGGATCTTCTGCCATGTCGACATCACATCCGAGGAATCGGTCGTCGCCGGATTTGCCAAGGCTCGGGCCGCGCACGGGCAAGAGCGGATCACCGTTCACTGCGCCATGACCAGCCGCCGCGGCAAGACCTTGGCCTTTGACAAGGAAGCCGGAAAGCTGAAGCGTCTTTCAACTGAAGACTACGAATACGGCGTCCAGGGCATCCTCGTCGCCTCCTACCGGATCGCCTCGATCTCAGCTGAAGGCATGGCGGGGTTGGAACCGCTCGAAGATGGTGAGCGCGGCTGCATCACGCTGACCGCATCCGTCGCCGCGCAGGACGGTCAGATCGGCCAGGTGATCTATGGTTCGGCCAAGGCCGGGGTCAACGGCCTTGTGCTGCCCATGGCGCGCGATCTGTCTGACCTTGGCATCCGGGTGAACGCGATCATGCCGGGTATCTTTGCCACGCCGCTGATGCTGGGGGCCAAGCCGCAGGTGCTCGAAAGCCTGGCCGCTTCGGTGCCGTTCCCCAAGCGGTTGGGTAAGCCCGAGGAATTTGGTAGCCTAGCGCTTGAGCTGGCCCGCAATACCTATTTCAACGCCCAGTGCATCCGCCTTGACGGCGCGATCCGCATGGCCCCCCGCTAAGGAGCAGTCGGCATGATCCAATCACCGTTTCGCGACGGCATTCTTGAAGGCAAAGTTGTCTTCGTGGCCGGGGGCACTTCGGGCATAAACCTTGGGATCGCCAAGCGTTTTGCCGCGTTGGGGGCAAAGGTTGCGGTTTGCGGCCGCAATCCGGAAAAGGCCGCCAATGCCGCCGCCGAAATCGGCTATGGCGCAATCGGCCTTTCCGCCGACGTGCGCGATTACGGCGCGATCCGCGGGGCGATGGAGCATGTCCGCAATGAGTTCGGCCCGCTCGACATCGTCATTTCCGGTGCGGCGGGGAACTTCCTCGCGCCGGTGCTGGGGATGAGCGCCAATGCCTTCAAGACGGTAGTCGACATTGACCTCAACGGCACCTTCAACGTGTTTAGGGGCTGTCACGATCTGCTGAACGTGCCCGGCGCGTCGCTGATCGCGATCACGGCGGGGCAAGCGGTCAATGCTGTGCAGCTTCAGGCGCATGCCTGCGCCGCTAAGGCGGGCATTAACCAGCTGATCCGGGTGCTGGCACTGGAATGGGGGCCGGAGGTGCGGGTCAACGGGATCTCGCCGGGCCCGATCGCCAACACCGAGGGTATGGCCCGGCTCGCACCCGATGATTCATCGCGGCAGAAGCACTATGACCGGATCGCGATGAAGCGTTGGGGTGAGATTGAAGAGATCGCCGAGGGCGCAGTGTTCCTGTGTTCTGACGCGGCCCGCTATATCACCGGGACTATTTTGGACATCGATGGCGGCAGTCAGATTGGCGATGCCACGCCCCGTTCGCTCGACCGGGGCCTGGCCTGACAGTCAGCTGCCGACCAGCGAGTCACCCTTACCGATGCGCTTGCCGCGGGTGATGTAGACCACATCGCCCAGCCTGGTGACGGCGAACAGCTTTTTGCCGAAGCTGTTTGGCACGCCAATGCAACCGTGGCTGGCATAGCCCTTTTCCACCTTGGTGCCGTGGATTGAGATGCCGTCGTTGGTCAATCGGTGCGTGAAAGGCATCGGTGCGCCGTTATAGGTCCGCGAATAGTGATCGGCCTTTTTCCAGATGATCGGAAAACGGCCAATTGGAGTTGGCTTGTCCTGGGTGCCGAGCAATACGGCAGTCGCCCCGATTTCGTAACCGGCACGGAAAACGGACAGGACCCGTGCCTCTAGGTCCACGGTCATCACCAATGGACCGTTGGGCGGGGCACCGCTTTCATCCCAGTGCCATTCGCCATAGCGGATCGGCCCGTCGATTGGCAGGATTCGCTTGATCACGAACCGCTCGTCGCGGGCAGCGGCCGGAGGATTTGCCGCAGCGCGGGTTGATCCTGGGGCCGCCGCATTCGCAATCGCAGGCGCGGTAATGGGCGCCGGCATTGGGCCGGCCATAGACACCTTGCTGGTCGCGCGGGCGAAATCCGGGCCAAGATCCGGCTTGCCGGCGCTGCCGGGAGGAGATGCAATTGGTTGGTCCGCCGCCCCTTTGGCGCGGGGTGGCGGTGCCTGGACCAGCAGATAGCCAGTGCTGCCCACGAGCCCTAAAAAGGCGGCCATTATTGTTGCCACCATCACAAACCTCATTGCCGATTAGCCCTCTAATCCGAATCCGCCTGAGCCTGTGCTTTCGCCAGATTGCCCGCTAGCGCCAGCGCGCCGATCACGACGTTTCGTTGCGAGACGGGATGGCGAAGAAGGGTTAAAATGCAGGAAAAGAAGCAAAGTTTTCGAAGACGGCGGCGTATTTTAAACCACCGGGTCGCTGGCAAAGCGCTTGATCTGGTTGCATCCGGCGCCCCACGCCACGCTGGACCAAGCCAATCAGCGCCAGATAGGCAAGGATCGCCGGGCCTTTGAATAAACGCCTTCCCACGTCGCGACGATGATCGATAATCAGCCAGCGGGACGCGCGCGGGGTGTGGACCGGCCCGTTGAGAATCGTGTCTGTTGTCAATGGTTCACCAGCAGAAGCATGATCGGCAGCGGACGGCCGATGGCCAGATGCAGTGGTGCGGGAGCGTGCATGAATTACCCCTTCCGTGCGATCAGGACAGACATTTCATTTCATAACCAAGTAGTTAGTTGTTTGGTCCCAGCGTGCCCTGCTTCACCTGTTCCCAACGGAAGATGCTTGCTCTAGGCAGCAGCACGAAGGAGATTGCCCATGCGCCGCACTGCCCTGCTGCTTGCCCTCACCGCCCTGTCTGCCCCGGCCCTTGCCGCACCGCCCAAGGTGCCGAGTGCCGCTGCCGAGGCACAGGTGCTGGAGCTTTCCAAGCAGGCCATCGCGCTGCGCTCGGTACAGGGTGAAGGCAATAAGACCGAAGCGGTGGCCAAGCTTTACAAGCAGGCGCTGCTGGGCGCCGGCTGGAGCGAAAAGGATATCGAGATTACCCCGGTCGACGATACGGCCTATCTCGTCGCGACCTGGCAGGGCAGCGATCCGAAGCTCAAGCCGCTGGTGATTTCAGGCCACATGGATGTGGTCGAAGCCAACCCCAAGGACTGGACCCGCGATCCCTTCACGCCGGTGGTCGAGAACGGCTACCTCTATGGCCGCGGTGCCAGCGACCAGAAGTTTTCGGAGGTGCTGGCGATGGTCGGGCTGATGGAGCTGCGCAAGGGCGGCTTCAAGCCGAAGCGGACAATCGTGATCGCTCTTTCAGGCGATGAAGAGACCACGATGAAGACCGGCCGCATATTGGCAGACCGCTTTGCCAATGCCGAAATGGTGCTCAACACTGATGGCTCTGGCGGTGCCCTGGATGAGGCGACCGGCAAGCCGTTGTTCTGGACGTGGGACGGCGGCGAAAAGACCTATGTCGATATCCAGCTGGAAGTCACCAATGCCGGCGGTCACAGTTCTGCCCCGCGCGCTGACAATGCGATTGCCCAGCTTTCGCAGGCCTTGGCCCGGATCGGTGCCTATCGCTTCAAGGCCGAGCAGAATCCGCTGACCAAGGCCTATTTCGAAAAGGCCGCGCAGTTTGAAAGCGATCCCAAGCTGGCGGCAGCAATGCGCGCCTTTGCCGCGAACGTGAATGATGAAGCTGCGGTTGCCACCCTGCGCACCAGCACCGGCTATGTCGGTAAGGTCGGCACTACCTGCGTGCCGACCATGGTCCACGGCGGCCATGCGGTGAACGCCCTGCCGCAGCGGGCCACGGCCAACGTCAATTGCCGGGTCTTTCCCGGCCATACCCGGGCCCAGATCATTGCCGAGCTGCAAAAGGTAGCGGGCGTACCAGAGGTCAAGTTCAGCGACGTGACCGGCGATACCGCGACCGAAAGCGATGCCTCGCCGATGCGGGCTGACTATGTCGCGGCGGTGGACAAGGCGATGGCCGCATCCTGGCCCAAGGTGCCGGTGATCCCGGCGCAAAGCTCGGGCGCATCGGATTCGATGTGGTACCGTGCCAAGGGCGTGCCCAGCTATGGTATCAGCCCGGTCTTCATCAAGGACAGCGACGATTTCTCGCATGGCCTCAACGAACGGGTTGAACTGCGCAACATCCGCCCCGGCCTGATCTATTACTTCAGCCTGTTGCCGGCGCTTTCCAAGTAAGCCGGGCCAGAGCATCGCGGGCAATGGCGGCGGCTTCATCTGCCGCCAGTTCGTGGGGTGATAGGCATAGTTCCAGCCACAGGCCATCGACCAGCGCGGTGATGGCAATGGCCGTGGCGCGCAACTGTGCGTCGGGCAGACCGCAGTCGGCCAGCAGGCGCTCAAGCTGGCCCTTGAAGCCGCCGTATTGTTCATCGTGCAGGGCCGCGATTTCGGGCCGGACACGGACCAGGCTCCAGAACGCGATCCAGGTGGCCAGCAGTTCCGGGCTGGCAATCGGTGCGGCAAAGCTGGCGGTGACGAAGGCTTCAAGCCGTGCATTGGGCTCGTCGCCCGCCTTCGCCATCGCAGCTTTGAGTGCCGCATCCACCCGCGCTCCGGTGTGGGCATAGGTCGCGGTGACCAAGGCATCGACACCGGGAAAGTAATGCCCGACCAGACCTGCCGAGACCCCGGCCTCAACCGCAATGGTCCGCACGCTCGCCCCAGCAATCCCCTCGCGGGCCAGCACCCGCGCGCAGGCTTCGATCAAGCTGAGCCGACGGGCATCCGGTTCCGACCGGCGATAGGCTGGCGGGGTGGTCACTTGCGGCATTCTAGCACCTGTTGTACGAACGTCCAATAAGGATTGGGAGTCGCCCGTGGGCAAGCTGGAAGCCATCGTTGCCGAAATCGACGGACCGGAGGTCGATCCCGATGCCGATTTCAGCCTGCCCGGCTGGATCTACCACGACCGCGAATTTTTCGACTTGGAGATGGAGCGGGTGATCCGCCCTTCGTGGCAGATCGTTTGCCACGTGAACGAGATCCCCAAGCCGGGTGATTACCAGACGATCGATTACCTAGGCGAAAGCGTGATCGTCATCCGTGGCGATGACGGTGTGGTTCGCGCCTTCACCAATGTCTGCCGCCACCGCGCGATGCGGTTGGTCGAAGGACCGATGGGCTGCGCGAAGAAGCTGGTCTGCCCCTATCACGCCTGGACGTTCGAAACCGACGGGCGCTTGTCTGGCGTGCCGATGAAGAGTGAGTATCCGGCGCTCAAGCTGGACGAAAACGGCCTGGTGCCGGTGGCGACAGAGACCTGGCACGGCTTTATCTTCGTCAACCTGGCCCCCGGCGGTTTCCCCACCGTGGGTGAAATGATGGCCCCGTTCGAGGCCGAGGTCAGCCAGTACCGATTTGCCGAGATGGAGCGGATGGCCCCCGTCCGGCTGCGCCCGCGTGCGGTCAACTGGAAGAACGTTGGCGATAACTATTCCGACAACCTGCACATCCCGGTCGCCCACGATGGCCTGACGCGGCTGGTTGGCAAGACCTATCGGATCGAGGCGCACGGTTGGGCTGACCGCCTCTATGGCGATGTGGTGAAGAACGAGAAGCAGAACTTCTGGGAACGCTTCTATCGCACCCACCTGCCGCGCGTGGGGCACTTGCCCGAAGAGGCCCACGGGCGCTGGCTCTATTACAAGCTCTGGCCGAACATGGCCTTCGATATCTACGCCGACCAGATCGACTTCATGCAGTGGCTGCCGATCAGCCCGACCGAATGCCTGCTGCGCGAAGTGGCCTATGCGCTGCCCGATAGTCGGCGCGAGATGAAGCTGGCGCGCTATGCCAACTGGCGGATCAACCGTGTGGTCAATGCCGAGGATACCTGGCTGATCACCCGCGTCCAGCAGGGCATGCAGAGCAGGACCTATGGCAACGGCCCGATCGGCAAGAGCGAAGTCTGCCTGCGCAGCTTCGCTCGCAAGATCCGCGCGCTGATCCCCGAAGCCCGCCAACCTTTCGCGCCCGCACCGGGCTGGAGCAAGCAATGACCAAGACTTACGACGCGCTGATCATTGGCGGCGGGCACAATGGCCTGACCTGCGCCTTCTATCTCGCCCGCGCGGGCATGCGGGTGCGGGTGCTGGAACGGCGGCACGTGGTTGGCGGTGCGGCGGTGACCGAGGAATTCCATCCCGGCTTCCGCAACTCCACCGCCAGTTACACGGTCAGCCTGTTGCGCCCGCAAGTAATCGCCGACATGCGGCTGCATGATTACGGCTACCGTGTGATCGAGCGGACGATCAGCAACTTCTTCCCGTTTGAAAACGATTACCTGAAGCTGGGTGGCGGCGCCGGTCGGACCGAAGCGGAATTCGCCCGCTTCTCAAAGCAGGATGCCGAGGCTTACCCCAAGTACGATGCGGCGCTGGAAAAGGTCGCCAACGTGCTCCGCGATCTCAGCATGCAAATCCCGCCCAACGTCGGCGGCGGGCTGTCATCGCTGATTGCGGCGGCGAAGCAGGGCTGGCCCATGGCCAACCTGGACCTGTCGGTCCAGCGTGACCTGCTGGATATCTTCACCAAGTCGGCGCGCCAGTTCCTCGATGGCTGGTTTGAGCATGACTATGTGCAGACCGCTTTTGCCTTTGATGCCGTGGTCGGCAACTATGCAGGGGTTTCAACCCCCGGTTCGGCCTATGTCCTGCTGCACCACGTGTTTGGGGAAGTGAACGGCAAGCTGGGCACCTGGGGCCATTCGGTCGGCGGCATGGGCGCGATCACCCAGGCGATGGCCAAGGCCTGCGCTGATCAGGGGGTTGAGATCAGCCTGGAAGCGCCCGTCGCGCAGGTGCTGGTCAACAATGGCAAGGTCCAGGGCGTCAAATTGGAAAGCGGCGAAGAAATCGTCGCGCCCATCGTCGCGTCGAACGCCGGCCCGGCGCTGCTTTATCGCCAGTTGGTTGACCAGAGCGATCTGGATGAGGACTTCCAGCGCCGGATCAAGGGTTACAAGACCTGTTCGGGTACCTTCCGGATGAATGTTGCCCTGTCAGAACTGCCGGACTTTTCGGTCCTGCCCGGCAAGGAACGGGCGGAGCATCACACTGCTGGGATCATCATTGCACCCGGCATGGATTACATGGACCAGGCCTTCATCGATGCGCAGCAGCATGGCTGGTCGAAGAAGCCGATCGTCGAGATCATGATCCCCAGCACGGTTGATGAAAGCCTGGCCCCCCCGGGTCAGCATGTCGCCAGCCTGTTCTGCCAGCAGTTCGATCCGGCAGTGGACTGGGACAAGCATCGCGACAAGGTGGCCGACCTGATCATCGACACGGTCAATGACCACGCCCCCAACTTCAGGCAGAGCGTGATCGCGACGCAGATCCACTCGCCCTTGGACCTTGAACGCAAGTTCGGGCTGATCGGCGGCGACATCATGCATGGTTCGATGGGGCTTGATCAACTCTGGGCCGCGCGTCCCGTGCTTGGTCACGGGGACTATCGCGGACCGATCAAGGGCCTCTACATGTGCGGGGCGGGGACCCACCCGGGCGGCGGCGTTACGGGTGCGCCGGGGCACAATGCGGCCCAGGCGATCCTGGCCGATCGTCCGCTGATCAGGAAGCTGTTGCGGAGCTGAACCGCCTGGTGACGAGGTAAAGCGGGAAGCCCAGCAGGATCAGAACGATCCCAAGTCCGCCCGCTTCCAGCCCCGCACCGTACAGCACCCACAACGAGAACAGGATGCTGACCGCGGCCATGAATTGCTGGCGGCGCAGCATCAGTGCTGCAACGGCTATGCCGATATAGATCCAGATGGCCGCCGCGGTGGTGAGCCGCAACATGAAATCGAGCAGCTTGGCGCCGATGCCAGTGGCACCGCCGATCATCAGGATCACCGAGAACAAGCTGGCCAGTGCTATCGGAGCGACGGCCACGTCGTGCCGGTTGGTCGGCGCGACCCAGTCCGGCATCATCCCACCCCGGACAGCGGTTAGTGGCAGTTCACCCTGCAATAGTACGGCCGAGTTGACATAGCCGATGCCCGATACGGCGGTGAGCAGCGCAACTGCGCTTCCCGCCCACGAACCCCAGAAGCGTTCGACGAAATAGGCGACGGGTGCCGAAGACGCGCTCAATGCCCCGGTCGGCAGCGCCAGGATGATCCCCAGGCAGACTACAACATAGAGCAAAACCGTTGCCGACAGGCCGATCAGGGTGGCGCGGACGACGTTTCGCGCCGGGTCGCGCACCCGTTCGGTCACCATGCTTGCGGTTTCAAAGCTGAGAATGGCGAAAAAGGTCAGCGTCAATGCCGGCGTGATCTGCGCAAGAGCGAATGGCGGATGGTGTTCAACCGAAAATTGCCCGCCACCACTTGCGGCCAGCCCTGCAAGGATCACCACCACGGCCACCAGCGGCAGCAGCTTCAACACGGTAGTCACAATCTGGAACTGCCCTGCGGCCCGGGCGCCGCGCAGGTTCAGTGCAGTGATGGCCAGGACAATCGCGCTGCCAGACAGGGCGGTGCGGAACGGCGTGGCGCTGATCCCGGGCCAAAGCGCACCCAGGTAACTCGCCGCGGTTGTGGCAACCACCGCGGTGGCACACCAGAGGCTGATCCAATAAGACCAGCCCAGCAGCACCCCGGCCAGCGGACCGATCACCCGGCCGCAGATAGCGATCAGACCGGGCTCTTCAGGCATTGCGGCAGTCAGGTCTGCGATCACCAGGGCAATTGCCATGGCGCCCACCCCTGCGGCAAACCACGCCGCCAGACTTGTCCAGCCAAATGGTGCAAGCTGGCCCGGCAAGACAAATATGCCCGCGCCAATCATCGAACCCACCACCAGGGCCGCGGCCGTCCATATTCCGAACGGGCGATCATCTTCGCGCATGGTTTATCCCCTTCCCAACCCAGACTATCGCTTGATCGCGCCGCGTCACCATGTTTCTTGGGAGCAGCATGAGCACTGTTAACACGCAATCCTGGCTCGCCCGTGCCGGACGCTATCATCCGCGACTGATTGAGGCCGCAATGGCCATGAATGCAAATGACCTGCCGGTGGCAGAACCGTTGCTACGCGCGCACCTCAAGGATGACCCGCTCGACGTTTTCGCCATTCGCCTGTTCGCGGAGCTTGCCGGGCGGATCGGGCGTTACAAGGATGCCGAGAACCTGCTGCGCCGTGCGCTTGAACTGGCCCCGGCTTTCACTCCGGCGCGGGCAAACCTGGCGCTGGTGCTGTATCGTCAGAACCGCCCGGACGAGGCAATTGCCGAGTTGAACCGGGTGGTAGAAGAGGAACCCGACAATCCTGGACATGCCAATCTGCAGGCAGCTGCACTGGGCCGGATCGGTGAGTTCGACGAAGCGATCAGTCTTTACGAGCGGGTATTGGAACTGGCCCCAAATCAGCCGCGGGTCTGGATGAGCTTCGGCCATATGCTAAAGACGGTCGGTCGGCTGGAAGAGGGGGTAGCGGCCTATCGAAAGGCGATTGCGCTGATGCCGACGCTGGGCGAGGCATGGTGGAGCCTGGCCAACCTGAAGACCGTGAAGTTCACTGATGCCGACATCGCGGCAATGCAAATGGCGCTCGGGCAGGGCGGGGTGGCCAACGAGGATCGCTTCCACCTCGATTTCGCGCTGGGCAAGGCGCTGGAAGATCGGGGAGAGGCCGAGGCAAGCTTTGCCCATTATTCCGCCGGCAATGCCTTGCGGCGAACCGAGCTGGATTATGACGCGGACGAGACCAGCCGCTTCGTTGATCGACTGATCGAGATCGCGACGCCGGAATTTTTTGCCGCGCGGGCCGGGCAGGGTTGCGATGCACCAGACCCGATCTTTGTCCTGGGCATGCCGCGCGCGGGTTCGACCCTTGTCGAGCAAATTCTTTCAAGCCACAGCCAGGTTGAAGGCACGACCGAACTGCCGGACATCCCTGCACTGGCACGACGTGAGGCGAACTACCCGTTGAGCCTGCCGGGCCTGACGGGCGAGCAGCTTGCCCGGCGGGGCGAGGAGTTTCTCAAACGTACCCGCATCCAGCGCAAGACCGAACGGCCGTTCTTCATCGACAAGTTGCCCAACAACTGGATGCACGCGGTGTTCATCATGCTGGCGCTGCCGGGGGCGAAGATCGTCGATGCCCGGCGGCACCCGCTGGGCTGCTGCTTTTCCAACTTCAAGCAACATTTCGCCCGCGGGCAGGCCTTTGCCTATAGCCTTGAAGACATGGGCCGCTATTACGCCGATTATGTGCGGCTGATGGCACACCTTGACCGGGTCCAGCCAGGCCGGGTCCACCGCGTGATATACGAACGGATGGTGGATGATACCGAGGCCGAGGTGCGGGCGCTTCTCGACTATTGCGGACTGCCATTCGAGCCGGCCTGCCTTGAATTCCACCGGACCGAGCGGGCGGTTCGCACGCCCAGTTCCGAACAGGTCCGCCGTCCGATCTTCCGCGAAGGCACCGAGGCGCATGTACCCTTCGAGCCTTGGCTGGGCGCGCTGAAGGCCGCGCTTGGGCCAGTTTTGGAGGCATATCCAGCCGCGCCGGGCGCGTGGTAAAACTGCCACTCAGCCCAGCCTAATCTTGTGTAGTGGCAGGTGTGGCTTGACCTGAGGACAGTGCAGATTCACACAGTCCCATGTTGCAATATGGGATGGGGTATCCATGACTTTTACAATTCGCCGCACCGCCGGTGCGTTGCTGCTCGCTTCTACAGCGCTGACCGCTATGCCTGCGCTGGCTCAGGAAGCCGACGACGCCGACGCCAATGAAATCGTGGTGACTGCGCAGAAGCGTTCGGAAAACCTCCAGAACGTGCCGATTTCAATCCAGGCACTCGGCACTGCCAAGCTGGAACAGCTCAACATTTCGGACTTCAAGGGCTATGCTCAGCAGTTGCCCTCTGTTTCGTTCCAGTCTGGCGGCACGCCGGGCACGAACGTTGTCTACATGCGCGGCGTTGCATCGGGCGGCGATGGCAACCACTCAGGCTCGTTGCCTTCGGTTGGCGTGTACCTCGACGAACAGCCCGTCACCACGATCGGTGGCAACCTTGACGTCCATATCTATGACATTGCCCGGATCGAAAGCCTTTCTGGTCCGCAGGGCACGCTTTATGGCGCTTCGTCGCAGGCCGGCACGATCCGCATCATCACCAACAAGCCCAGCACGGCCGGGTTCGAAGGTTCGGTTGACGGTGAGATCAACACCGTCAAGAGCGGCAACTTCGGTGGCAAGTTCGATGGCATGATCAATGCGCCGCTGGGCAACAGCGCCGCGCTCCGCGTCGTCGGGTTCTATCAGCGCGATGCCGGCTATATCGACAATGTCGCCGGTCGTCGTTGCTTCCTGCCCCAGCCGGGCGGTTTCTGCGTCAATAACACCGCATTTGTTGCAGAGAACTACAACACAACCGAAACCTATGGCGCGCGCGCGGCGTTGAAGGTGGACCTGGACGATAGCTGGACGGTGACCCCGGCGGTTGCCTATCAGGATATGAAGAGCAAAGGCTCTTATGCTTATGACCCCAGCGTCGGCGATTTGAAGTTGCAGCGCTTCGCCCCGGAATACCTGAACGACAAGTGGGTTCAGGCGGCGCTGACGATCGAAGGCAAGCTCGGCAGCTGGGACGTGACCTATGCCGGCGCCTATCTTGACCGCAAGCGCGACGGATCGAGCGACTACACCGATTATTCGGAAGCCTATGATTCGCTCTATGCCTCGTCGGGCGGTTTGGCTGGATACTTCTATTTCCTGGACTCGCTGGGGCGGAACATTGATCCGCGCCAGAAGGTGATCGGCCGCGATCACTTCAAGAAGCTGAGCCAGGAACTGCGCATCGCATCGCCTGCCGACAAGCCGCTGCGGTTCGTGGGCGGCCTGTTTTATCAGCGCCAGTCGAATGACATTTTCCAGGATTATCAGGTTGCCAACCTTGGCCCGCAGGTCTCAGTCAATGGCGTGCCGGGGACTCTCTGGCTGACCAAGCAGGAACGCGTTGACCGCGACTATGCCGCCTTCGGCGAACTGAGCTACGATCTGCTGCAAAACGTTACCCTGACTGCCGGGGTGCGCGGTTATAAGTTCGACAATACGCTGATCGGGTTCTTCGGCTTTGGCCGCAACCCGGGTGGCAATTTCAGCGATACCCCATACAATGGTGCGGGCAGTTCGCGCACCATTG
>JBEGJL010000328.1:0-4435 GCA_041184605.1 Pseudomonadota bacterium | reverse complement strand
CATTAAGCCGGGATCGACCGACCAGTTCCGGGCGGCCAGACCTGCATCGCGGTGCGCAACTGAGATGAACGAAGGTGCGGCAACCGATCGGATTGCCGCACTGGATCTGGTGCGCGGGATTGCGGTGCTGGGCATCCTGACGATCAACATCGCCGGCCTTGCCGGCGGCTCCTCGGCCGTGCTCAGCCCCGGCCTGCTCGGACCGGCCTCGCTGCCCGACAAGCTGGCCTTCGTGGCAGGGCTGGTCCTGTTCGAGGGCAAGATGCGGGGTCTGTTCACCCTGTTGTTCGGGGCATCGATGCTGCTGTTCGTCGATCGCCGCGATGCCGCAGGAGCGGACGGCGGATATTGGCAGTTGCGGCGGCTCGGCTGGCTGTTCCTGATTGGCTACCTGCACCAGTTGCTGCTGTGGAGCGGCGATATCCTGATGCTTTATGCCATGCTGGCGCCGATTGCCCTGGCCCTGCGTCACTGGTCAGTGCGGCGAATGGTGGTGGTGGCGCTGGCGGCGTTCGCCTTGTGGCACGGAGCGTTTAGCATCGCCGGATGGTCAAGCCTGACCGCGGCCGAGGCCGTTCACGACGGAAGGGCCGATCCCGTAACGCGGGCCGTCGTGCTGAGCCAGTACGATGCCGTGGCGGGTGAGACACGCGACGAGATCAACACCCTGCGCAAGCCCTATCTCACCATGCTGGAAGAGCGGTTTCAGGAAACGCTCTACATGCCGCTGCTGGTCACCCTGCTCTCGATCGGCGAAACCGTGCCGCTGATGCTGCTCGGCATGGCACTATACCGGAGCGGGTTCTTCACCGGCGGTTGGTCGAACACCCGGTTGTGGCAACTGGCAACGGCCGGGCTGGCAATCGGCTTGCCATTGGCGCTTGCCCAGGCAGTCTGGGCGTGGAGCAGGAATTTCCCGCCCGATGCCATGTTCCAGCTGCTGATCGGCATCGCAGGGCCGCAACACCTGGCCCTGACGCTGGCCTACGCATCCCTGCTTGTCCTTGCCGCCCCGTTCCTGCTCGAAACGCGGCTGGGGGGACGCCTGCACGCCGCGGGCAAGATGGCGCTCAGCAATTATCTGCTGACATCGCTGATCATGGCGTTCTGTTTCTTTGGCTGGGGTCTTGGCCTGGTCGGCCGGGTGGGGGCGCTGGCGCAATGGGGTTTCGTCCTGATCGGCTGGGCGGCGATGCTCGGCTGGAGCAAACCGTGGCTCGCGCGCTGTCATCAAGGCCCGACCGAATGGCTTTGGCGTTCCTTGACCGAAGGGCGCAGGCTGGTCCTCGCCCGCCGCGGGTGAGCGAGTGACTGGACCGATCCCGCAAAGTCGGTCGGGCGGTTACTTCTTGGCGAAGGGGTTCTTCGGGCTGCGCAGCATCAGGCGCACCGGCACGGCATCAAAGCCAAGCTCGCGGCGCAGGCCGTTTACCAGATAGCGCTGATAGCTGGCTGGCAATTCATCGAGCCGCGTGCCGAACAGCACGAAGCCCGGCGGCCGGGTCTTGGCCTGCGTGATATAACGCAGCTTGATCCGGCGACCGCCCGGTGCAGGGGGCGGGTTCTTGGCAAGCGCATCGTCGAACCACCGGTTGAGCGCGGCGGTCGGTACACGTTTCGACCAGGCATCGCGCAGTTCGAACGCCGCCGCAATCAGGTCGTCCAGGCCTTTCCCTGTACGAGCCGAAACCGCGAGCAGGGGCAGGCCCTTGACCTGGCTCAGGCCATCGTCAAGCGCCTTGCGGATCCCGTTGAACAGGCCGGAGGCATCCTCGGCCACGTCCCACTTATTGATCGCAATCATCAGCGCCCGCCCCTCTTCGAGGACCAGGCTGGCGATCTTGAGATCCTGGTGTTCCAGCCCGCGTGTCGCGTCGAGCAGCAGCACGACGACTTCGGCAAAGTCGATTGCATGGCGCGCATCGGCAACAGCCATCTTCTCAAGCTTGTCGACCACCAGAGCCTTTTTGCGCATGCCGGCCGTGTCGATCAGTCTTACCGGGCGATCTTCGCCACTGGCGGGATCATGCCAGGTCCAGTCAATCGCGATGGAATCGCGCGTGATCCCGGCCTCTGGCCCGGTCAGCAGCCGGTCTTCCTTCAGGAAGCGGTTGATCAGCGTCGATTTGCCGGCGTTCGGACGGCCGACAATCGCCAGTTTGAGCACGGCCTTGGGGTCGTACTCTTCTTCATTCTCAAGGTCCGCCGCGATGGCCGCCTCGGCATCCATTTCGAGCTGGCGCTCGTTAAGATGCGGCAGCAGCGCCTCAAACAGGTCGGCCATGCCCTGGCCGTGTTCGGCCGAGAGCGCCACCGGATCGCCCAGACCCAGCGCAAAGGCTTCGTAAAGGCCGTGATCACCGGCCTTGCCCTCAGCCTTGTTGGCCACCAGTACCACCGGCACATCACACTGGCGCAGATGACGGGCGATTTCTTCGTCGAGTGGGGTCAAGCCAGCACGGGCGTCGATCACGAACAGGGCAACGTCCGCCCCGACCAGCGCGGCCTCCGTCTGCTGGCGCATCCGGCCCGGCAGGCTGGCCTCGTCCTCATCCTCCCAGCCGGCGGTATCGACGATCGTGAAATCGAGCCCCAGCAGGTGCGCTTCGCCAAAGCGGCGGTCGCGCGTTACCCCCGGCTGGTCATCGACCAGTGCCAGCTTCTTGCCGACCAGCCGGTTCCACAGCGTGGACTTGCCCACGTTGGGGCGCCCGATGATAATGACCTGGGGGAGTTTCACCGCGCCAGCCCTGACCTTTCCGCGGGTAATTTGCAAGCCGCACTGTGGTTACTTACTATGCTTTTAACCCTTCCGCAGAGTCGCGTGTTAACCGTGATCGGTCAAAACGCGCGCCATGAATTGGTTTCGCACCCTTCTTACTGCCGTTTTCCTAATGATCCTGGCGGCCAGCCCGGCCCACGCCCGCGCGATCGATATTAACGATAGCGATGCTGGCGGCGCAGCCGCAGACGATCTGCCGCCCTACCTGCAATGCGTGCCCTATGCCCGGCAGGTGTCGGGTATCCGGATTTATGGCGATGCCCACACCTGGTGGGACCAGGCCGAGGGGCGCTATGCGCGCGGCACCAAGCCCAAAGTCGGCGCAGTCATGGCGTTCCTGCCCAATGGCAATTCGCGCCTTGGTCACGTTGCAGCTGTCAGCAAGGTGATCGATTCGCGCACCGTGCTGATCCGCCACGCCAACTGGAGCCCGATCAATGGCCGCCGCGGCCAGATCGAGGACAATGTCCAGGCGGTCGATGTTTCACCGGAGAACGACTGGAGCGCAGTGCGCGTCTGGTACGGCCCCAGCCAGGCACTAGGCAGCACCCATTGGCCGCTCGCCGGGTTTATCTACCCGACCAAGCCGACAAATGCGGCCCCGCTGCAGCGCGACAACGGCGTGGCAAAGGCTGCGGCCAAGCCGGTCAAGCAGGCCAAGGGTGAGTTGGCCCTGCGCGACGGCGATCCCATCGCCGCCATCATCAAGCGAGAGCTTGGGATTTAAGCTTTGGCGATGGGCGGATTTTCGCCCAGATCCTCGAACCAGGCTTCAACCGGACCGTTAAGCTTGATCGTCAGCGGCTGACCATGGCGGTCCATGGTCTTGCCGGCCTGGACCCGCACCCAGCCCTCGGAAATCGAGTATTCCTCAACATTGGTGCGGACCACGCCCTTAAAGCGGATGCCGACACCGCGCATCAACACGTCCTGGTTGAAAAAGGGGCTGCGCGGGCTGATCGCGAGGCGATCGGGCGGCACATCGGAACCGGTGGCGGGCTGGGCAGGGGTTTCTTCGCTCATACCTCGCGCCTCTATCCGGCTTTCCCCGCTTGTCAATTCGCGCAGGCCCCTTTAAGGGCGCGGCTCGCTGAACGGCCCTTGCGGCCTTAGGCTGGAAGTGGGCGCGTAGCTCAGCGGTAGAGCACACCCTTCACACGGGTGGGGTCACAGGTTCAATCCCTGTCGCGCCCACCACTTCCCTCTCCCTTGATACCATTGCATTTGGCGGGCATAGCGCCACCGCTATGCATGATATCCGCTTGATCCGCGACGATCCCGCCGCTTTTGACGCCGCCCTTGCCCGCCGGGGGGTTGAACCGCTTTCGGCGTCGATCCTGGCGCTCGATTCGGCGCGCCGCGCGGTGGCAACGGCCATGCAAGAGGCGCAGAACCGGCGCAACGAGGCATCTAAGGCCATCGGCGCGGCGATGGGGCGCGGTGAGGCGGCCGAAGCCGAACGGCTCAAGGCTGAAGTGGCTGAGATCAAGGTCACCCTGCCCAAGCTGGAGCAGGAAGACCGCGAGCTTTCGGCCAGCCTGCAGGACGCGCTTGCCGCCTACCCCAACCTGCCCGACCCGGCCGTGCCCGATGGCGAGGACGAGGGCGCCAACGTCGAGGTCAGCCGCTGGGGCACGCCGCGCCAGTTTGCCT
>JBEGJL010000327.1:0-2624 GCA_041184605.1 Pseudomonadota bacterium | reverse complement strand
CCGAGTCGACCACCCGGAACAGTGTTTCGATCTGCCGCTGCTCCAGCTCGGAAACTTCGGGCCGCCAGACATCGAAGATTAGGACCAGGCGATCATGGTCGCTGTCATTCCAAGCCTCGTGCTCGACGGAATCGTCGAAGACCATCAGTTCACCGACCCGCCATTCTCGGGTCTCACCACCGACCCTGAAGCCACAACCCGGCGGGACCACCAGCGGCAAGTGGCAGATGTACCTGGCATTGATCATCCCCGTGTGCGCCGGAATGCGCGAATGCGGCCGCAACAGCGAGAACATCGGGGTGGGCGCCCGGTTGGGAATTCGGCACATCGGCACACCGGCCTCCAAGGCCGCGGCCGTTTGGGGGGTGCGCGCGATGCGATCTGGCAAGGGAGCACCCTTGTCGGTCAGTTCCCAGGTGCTCCAATCCGCATTGCCGAGCAGTCCATGCACATCGCCCTGCGGACGGCCTTCTTGAAGCTTTGCGTAGGGAGTGAAGGCTTGCTGGTCAGCCAGCAGGTTCAGCGCCTCGGCCAGGATAGTTTCGGTCTGGGCCTCAAGCCCCGCCCGCCATGGGTAGCTGGCCGGGTCGGCAAACTGGACATAGGGCATGTCGGGATAGAAATAGGTTTGGGGCAACTGCGGATACCGGCCCCCATCGGCTGCCCGTGGTTGCTGTCCCAGCATGATCTCCAATGATTTCTGGAACCGAGGATGGCGTTCAGCGCGCGTCAGGCCCGCCTGATCCAGCCCTTGCAGCAGCAGTTCGCGTTGGCGACGCCCGATCCATTCAATCGTTGCTTCAGCCCGCGCACGGTCACCAAAGGAAACCGCGCGCCCTTCCATAGCCAGATTCAGGACCCCGCGATACCACGCGCCGGCAGAACGAAGATCGCCCGCAAGCAACAGGTGGTCGGCCCTGGCCATCATGGCGGCGGAATCAGTCCGGTTGACGGCCAGGCGCCGCTCGGTCTCGGCCAGATCAAAACGCGGTTCGGGACGATCAACGTTCATGTTCAGTAGAGCCTGCGGGATGCGGTAACTTCAGCCCAAGCAGCCTCATCACGGCTGGCCAACGCTTCGAGGTCGCCCGCTTCTGCAGCCGCATCATCAACCCATTCGCGCAAGGCCGGACCGCCGTTGATCACGTCGATGGCAAGCCGTTCGAATTCATACTCGTAGGCAAAATCGCGCCACAGCTGATAGTCCGGATAGAGCCGCCGGATCGCCTTGAAGGCCAGCGCCTGCAAACGCCAGGGACGGAAGGTATGGTGATCATAGAAACCGCCCTCGGCATGGATCATCAGTCCATTGCACAAGGTCTTGGCATGCTTGTGGAAGGTCGGTTCAAACCAGCATTCCCGGATTGCACAGCCTGCCAGCCACTGCGGCGCCAATCGCTGCATTTCCGAGTGGACGGCCTTGGCATCAACATCTGGGGCGCCGAACAGCACTTCAAGCGGGCGCGTCGTGCCGCGCCCTTCAGACATCGTGGCCCCTTCCAGCATCACTGTGCCCGCATAGGCGCGGGCCATGTTCAGGCTGGCAGCATTGGGGCTAGGGTTGATCCAGATCCGGCTTTCGGGCCAGCCCCAACCCGGCCCGGCCTCTGGCTCCCAGCCCTGCATCGTGATCACCCGGTAGGGCACATCAAGCTTGTTCTCGGCGATGAACCACTGCCCCATTTCGCCCAGGGTCAGCCCGTGGCGCATAGGCATTGGCCCCGCCCCAACAAAGCTCTCCTGCCCCGGCACCAGCAGCGTACCTTCGACCGGACGACCGGCCGGATTGGGGCGATCGAGCACCCAGACTTCCTTGCCCGTGCCCGACGCGGCTTCAAGCAGGTAAAGCAGGGTCGTAACAAAGGTGTAGATCCGGCAGCCCAGGTCTTGCAGATCGAACAGGAAGACATCGGCGGTCGACATCATCTGCCCGGTTGGACGGCGCACTTCGCCATAGAGGCTGAAAACTGGGATCTGGTAGTGCGGATCAAGCTCGTCCGCCGTCTCGACCATGTTGTCTTGCTTATCGCCCTTCAGGCCATGTTGCGGACCGAAGGCGGCGGTCACGTTGATCCCCGCAGCGATCAGGGCATCAAGCGAATGGGTGAGGTCAGCGGTGACGCTGGCCGGGTGGGCTACCAGGGCAACGCGCTTGCCCGCCAGCGGCGCACGCAGCTCCGGTTCGGCCAGCAGCCGGTCAACCCCGAACAGGACGCTCATGCCGTCAGCTCCAGCGCACGGCATTCGCTGGCGTGAAATTCGGGCGCGCCCGCCCGAAATGCCAACGCCCAGAAGCGGTTCACACCGTCCGCATCCTCCATTATGCCGTTCAGGGCAACCGTTGCGGGCAACGGCAGGTCTGAACAAATATCGGCCACCAATCGCAATTCCCGATCATTGACCGAAACCGCAATTTCGACCTCGGCCGGGGCATTGCGCATGCCTTCACGGAATGCGTCGAAATCATAGCAAGCCCAGCGGGTCGAGGGTGACAGGTTAAACTCGCGGTAGCTGGTGCCATCGTGGCTCCAGAAAATCTCGAAACAGGTAGTCTTCCAGAGGTTATCAAACCTGCCAGGGGTATCGACGCCTGGTACCACAATCGTCGCCACATCGCCCTGCGC
>JBEGJL010000326.1:0-6748 GCA_041184605.1 Pseudomonadota bacterium | reverse complement strand
GGCGGCTGCGGCGCGCTAAACCTCCCTTAACCATGTTCTGCGATGACCGGCCGCGAGAATACCCGACTTGGGCTGCAAAGGGATTTTTGGCCGTGGCTACCGGACCGCAAGATGTGATCATTGCTCCAAAGGGCTCGCCCGTCTGGCTGACCCCGCGCCTGCTTGACCGGATGGAGCAGGTGATGATTATCGCGCTGTGGTCGCTGCTGGTCTGGCGTGTGCTGCAATCGCCCAATCCGATGGCGCCGCTGGTCCTCATCGCTGAAACCAGCATTGCGCTATTCGTGCTCTTTCGCCGCCCGACCGAGCAGATCTCTATGCGGCTGGGCGATTGGCTGCTGGCAGCCACCGCGACTTATGCGCCGCTGCTGATCGTGCCATCGGAGGAATTGTGGCCCCCGCTCGAGCCGCTGGCTGTGGCGCTGGTTCTGTTTGGCAATGTGATCCAAATCTCGGGCAAGCTGTTTCTGCGCCGCAGCTTCGGGATTGCGCCGGCCAATCGCGGGATCAAGCGCGATGGGATGTACCGTTTTGTGCGACACCCGATTTACGCCGGTTACCTGTTCACGCACATCGGCATCCTGCTGGTCATGCCTAGCCTGGTGAACCTGTTGATCTATGCGATCGGCTGGTGGGCGCAGATCCTGCGGATCCAGGCTGAAGAAGCCTTGCTGATGCAGGACGCTGACTATCGCGACTACCGGGCGCAGACGCGCTGGCGCCTGATCCCCGGATTGTACTGACCCGCTCTGGCGCGGGGTGAAGTGGCAGATTTCCGCGCTGGCTGACTGCAGACCGGTTTGACTCTCCCAGGGGTGGGGCCTATAGACAGGCTCCGCTCGGCGCTTCGAGCAAGGACGATCCATGCGCGGGGATCGCCCACAGGAAGGAAGCACCGGGTTTTCACGATCGACGCAAAGGCTGCTGGCTGCTCCGGGATTCGGGGTGTTTGCCGTGCGGCCTTTTCGCGTTGAACGGGATGCCAGCTCCGACGCGTGGCAACAATTTTCCGCCGGTTTTCCGGCACTTTGAAGAGGCAAGAACCCTCCCATGGCGAAAAAGGCCCTGACGCAATCGGCAACGAACCTGGCCGGCCCGGCCGGCGCTTCGGCCAAGAAGCGGATCCGCAAGATCTTCGGCGACATCCACGAAGTGGTGCAGATGCCGAACCTAATCGAGGTCCAGCGCGAATCGTATGAACAGTTCCTGCGGTCGGATCCGGCCACGGGCTATGTGTCGGGCCTGGAAAAGACCCTGCGTTCAGTCTTCCCGATCCGCGATTTCGCCGGCACCAGCGAACTCGACTTCGTGCATTACGAGCTTGAGGACCCGAAGTACGACACTACCGAGTGCCGTCAGCGCGGGATTACCTATGCCGCCCCGATGAAGGTCACGCTGCGCCTGATCGTGTTTGAGGTCGATGCCGAAACCGAAACCCGTTCGGTCCTCGATATCAAGGAGCAGGACGTCTACATGGGCGACATGCCGCTCATGACCGAGAACGGCACCTTCATCATCAACGGCACTGAGCGCGTGATCGTCAGCCAGATGCACCGTTCGCCGGGTGTTCTGTTTGACCATGACCGCGGCAAGACCCACTCGTCGGGCAAGTTCCTCTTCGCTGCCCGCGTGATCCCGTACCGTGGTTCGTGGCTCGATTTCGAATTCGACGCCAAGGACATCGTCAACGTCCGGATCGACCGCAAGCGCAAGCTGCCGGTTACCGCGCTGCTGCATGCGCTGGGCCTGAACGACGAAGACATCCTCAACCACTTCTACCACACCGTGAACTGGAAGCGCGGTGAAGGCGGCTGGCGCCTGCCCTACGTGGCCGAGCAGTGGCGCGGTTCGAAGCCGGCGTTCGACATCGTCGATGCCAAGTCTGGCGAAGTTGTCTTCGCGGCTGGCACCAAGATCAGCCCCCGCGCCGCCAACAAGGCGGAAAAGGACGGCCTGGCCGAGCTGCTGATCCCGACCGAGGAAGTCTTCGGCCGCTATTCGGCCCGCGACCTGATCGACGAAAGCACTGGCCGCATCTACATCGAGGCCGGTGACGAAGTGTCGCCGGAAAACCTCGACGTGCTGGACAAGGCCGGGATCGACCAGCTTGAGCTGCTCGACATCGACCACGTCAACACCGGTCCGTGGATCCGCAACACGCTGAAGGCCGACAAGGCCCCGGATCGCGATCACGCCCTGGCCGATATCTATCGCGTCATGCGCCCCGGCGAACCGCCGACGCGCGAAACCGCCGAAGCCCTGTTCGAAGGCCTGTTCTTCGATGCTGACCGCTATGACCTCTCGGCCGTGGGCCGCGTGAAGCTCAACATGCGTCTCGGCCTCGATGCCGAGGACACCGTCACCACCCTGCGCACCGACGATATCCTCGCCGTGGTCAAGGAACTGGTGAACCTGAAGGACGGCAAGGGTGACGTCGATGACATCGACAACCTTGGCAACCGCCGTGTCCGTTCGGTGGGCGAGCTGCTGGAAAACCAGTACCGCGTCGGCCTGCTGCGCATGGAACGCGCCGTCAAGGAACGCATGAGCTCGGTCGACGTGTCGACCGTCATGCCGAATGACCTGATCAACGCGAAGCCGGCGGTTGCCGCCGTGCGCGAGTTCTTCGGTTCGTCGCAGCTCTCGCAGTTCATGGACCAGACCAACCCGCTGTCGGAAGTCACCCACAAGCGCCGCGTTTCGGCGCTTGGGCCGGGTGGTCTGACCCGCGAACGCGCCGGCTTCGAAGTCCGCGACGTTCATCCGACGCACTATGGCCGTATCTGCCCGATCGAAACGCCGGAAGGCCCGAACATCGGTCTGATCAACTCGCTGTCGACCTTCGCCCGCGTCAACAAGTACGGCTTCATCGAAACCCCGTACCGCAAGGTCATCGACGGCAAGGTCACCGGTGAGGTGGTCTACCTCTCGGCGATGGAAGAGCAGAAGCACACGGTGGCGCAGGCTTCGGCCGAAACCAACGCTGATGGCTCGTTCGTCGAAGAACTGGTCTCGGCCCGTCAGAACGGCGAATTCGTGATGGCCCCGCGCGACACGATCACGCTGATGGACGTCAGCCCCAAGCAGCTGGTCTCGGTTGCCGCCTCGCTCATTCCGTTCCTGGAAAACGACGACGCCAACCGCGCGCTGATGGGCTCGAACATGCAGCGTCAGGCCGTGCCGCTGGTGCGCGCCGAAGCGCCGTTTGTCGGCACCGGCATGGAAGAAACCGTGGCCCGCGATTCGGGCGCGGCGATTGCCGCGCTGCGCGGCGGGATCGTTGACCAGGTCGACGCCACCCGCATCGTGATCCGCGCTTCGGGCGATATCGAACCCGGCCAGTCGGGCGTCGATATCTATCGCCTGCAGAAGTTCGAACGCTCGAACCAGTCGACCTGCATCAACCAGCGCCCGCTGGTGAAGGTGGGCGATGTGGTCAATGCCGGTGATATCCTGGCTGACGGTCCTTCGACCGAGCTGGGCGAACTGGCGCTGGGCCGCAACAGCCTCGTCGCGTTCATGACGTGGAACGGCTACAACTACGAAGACTCGATCCTGATCAGCGAACGCATCGTCAAGGACGACGTGTTCACCTCGATCCACATCGACGAATTCGAAGTCATGGCCCGCGACACCAAGCTTGGGCCGGAAGACATCACCCGCGACATCCCGAATGTCGGCGAGGAAGCCCTGCGCAACCTTGACGAGGCGGGCATTGTCTACATCGGTGCCGAAGTGCACCCGGGCGATATCCTGGTCGGCAAGATCACCCCCAAGGGTGAATCGCCGATGACGCCTGAAGAAAAGCTGCTGCGCGCCATCTTCGGCGAAAAGGCCAGCGACGTGCGCGACACCTCGCTCCGCCTGCCGCCGGGCGTTTCGGGCACGATTGTCGACGTTCGCGTCTTCAACCGGCACGGTATCGAGATCGACGACCGTACCCGCGCGATCCAGAACGAGGAAATCGAACGCCTCGCCAAGGACCGTGAGGACGAACGCGCGATCCTTAACCGCGCCACCTTCAACCGCCTGCGCGACATGCTGGTGGGCCAGGTTGCCACAGCTGCGCCGAAGGGCTTCAAGAAGGGCGACACCATCACCGAGGCGAACCTCGCCGAAGTGGAACGCCATGAATGGTGGAAGTTCGCCGTGGCCGACGACAAGGTCCAGGGCCAGCTTGAAGCCGTGAAGGCCCAGTACGACGAGACCGTCAAGGCGATCCAGGAGAAGTTCGAGGACCGCAAGGAAAAGCTTGAGCGTGGTGACGAACTCGCCCCGGGCGTGCTGAAGATGGTCAAGGTCTTCGTTGCCGTGAAGCGCAAGCTGCAGCCGGGCGACAAGATGGCCGGCCGTCACGGGAACAAGGGTGTCATCTCGCGGATCCTGCCGCAGGAAGACATGCCGTTCCTCGAAGACGGTACCCCGGTCGACATCGTGCTCAACCCGCTGGGTGTGCCGAGCCGCATGAACGTCGGGCAGATCTTCGAAACCCACCTGGGCTGGGCCGCGCGCGGTCTGGGCCAGCAGGTCACGGCCGCCCTGGAGCAATGGCGCCAGGACAACCCGAACCCCGAAGCTGCCGCGCCGCCGAGTGCCCTGGTCGACAAGCTCAAGGATATCTACGGCGAACAGTACCACGACCAGATCGACAGCCGCTCGACCGGCCAGATCGTCGAAATGGCCGAGCTGCTGAAGAACGGCGTGCCGATGGGCACCCCGGTGTTCGACGGTGCCCGCGAAGCCGACGTTTCAGCCATGCTGGAAAAGGCCGGGCTCGATACCTCGGGTCAGGTCACGCTGTTCGACGGGCGTACCGGTGAAGCCTTCGACCGCAAGGTCACCGTGGGCTACATCTACATGCTGAAGCTGCACCACCTTGTCGACGACAAGATCCACGCGCGCTCGATCGGGCCGTACAGCCTTGTCACCCAGCAGCCGCTGGGCGGTAAGGCCCAGTTCGGTGGCCAGCGCTTCGGGGAAATGGAAGTCTGGGCGCTCCAGGCTTACGGTGCCGCGTACACGCTGCAGGAAATGCTGACGGTGAAGTCGGACGACGTGGTCGGCCGCACCAAGGTCTACGAAGCGATCGTCAAGGGCGACGACACCTTCGAAGCCGGCATTCCGGAAAGCTTCAACGTGCTCGTCAAGGAAATGCGCTCGCTGGGCCTCAACGTCGAACTCTCCTCGCTGGATAGCGATGAGGGCGACGATCTGGCCGAGGCTGCGGAGTAACGGGATCGGGCGGTCTTCGGGCCGCCCATTCCACCACTCCGACCGAAAGAATTCACCCCAAGAGGGACTGAAAAATGAACGACCTGACCAAGTTCACCAACCAGATGGCGAAGCCGGAAACCTTCGACCAGATCCAGATCGGCCTGGCCTCGCCGGAGCGCATCCGCAGCTGGTCCTTCGGCGAAATCAAGAAGCCGGAAACGATCAACTACCGCACCTTCAAGCCGGAGCGCGACGGCCTGTTCTGCGCCCGCATCTTCGGTCCGGTGAAGGACTATGAGTGCCTGTGCGGCAAGTACAAGCGCATGAAGTACAAGGGCGTCGTCTGCGAAAAGTGCGGCGTCGAAGTCACCGTCACCAAGGTGCGCCGTGAGCGCATGGGCCATATCGAACTGGCCGCGCCGGTTGCGCACATCTGGTTCCTGAAGTCGCTGCCGTCGCGCATCGGCCTGCTGCTCGACATGCAGCTCAAGCAGCTGGAACGCATCCTCTACTTCGAAAGCTATGTGGTGATCGAGCCGGGCCTGACCCCGCTTGAGAAGTACCAGCTGCTGACCGAAGACGAACTGTACGACTATCAGGACGAGTATGGCGAAGATGCCTTCTCGGCCGGGATCGGTGCCGAAGCCGTCAAGCACATGCTGATGAGCCTCGACCTGGTGCAGGAAAAGGAAGACCTGCTCAAGGAACTGGCTGAAACCAAGTCGGAACTGAAGCCGAAGAAGATCATCAAGCGCCTGAAGGTCGTGGAATCGTTCATCGATTCCGGCAACCGTCCGGAATGGATGATCCTTGATGTCGTGCCGGTCATTCCGCCAGAACTGCGCCCGCTGGTGCCGCTGGACGGTGGCCGCTTCGCGACCTCGGACCTCAACGACCTCTATCGCCGCGTCATCAACCGTAACAACCGTCTTAAGCGCCTGATCGAGCTGCGTGCGCCGGACATCATCGTCCGCAACGAAAAGCGCATGTTGCAGGAAGCCGTTGACGCACTGTTCGACAACGGCCGCCGCGGCCGCGTGATCACCGGCGCCAACAAGCGTCCGCTGAAGTCGCTGTCCGACATGCTCAAGGGCAAGCAGGGCCGCTTCCGCCAGAACCTGCTCGGCAAGCGCGTCGACTATTCGGGCCGCTCGGTCATCGTGACCGGTCCGGAACTCAAGCTGCACCAGTGCGGCCTGCCGAAGAAGATGGCGCTCGAGCTGTTCAAGCCGTTCATCTATGCCCGGCTCGATGCCAAGGGTCTGTCGATGACCCTGAAGCAGGCCAAGAAGTGGGTTGAAAAGGAACGCAAGGAAGTCTGGGACATCCTGGACGAAGTGATCCGCGAACACCCGGTGATGCTGAACCGCGCCCCGACGTTGCACCGTCTGGGCATCCAGGCCTTCGAACCGGTCCTGATCGAGGGCAAGGCGATCCAGCTGCACCCGCTCGTCTGCTCGGCCTTCAACGCCGACTTCGACGGTGACCAGATGGCCGTCCACGTGCCGCTTTCGCTGGAAGCCCAGCTGGAAGC
>JBEGJL010000325.1:0-3410 GCA_041184605.1 Pseudomonadota bacterium | reverse complement strand
TCGCCTCGGGCCCCAGCGTCGGGGCTCCCTTCGAACCTGACGCCGCGATTGCCATCCTGTCTGCCGCTGGCTGGAACCTTACGCCGGACGTGGTCGCTGCTATCCGAGCCAATGCGCCGCCCGAGGTGCAAAAGCACCCGGTGCGGATGCTCGCCACCAATGCCGATGCCCTGGCTGCCATTTCGGCACGCGCGGCTGAGGATGGCTGGCAAGTGATCGACTTGGGTGGAGCCCTGTCAGGTGAAGCGGCCGCGACAGGTCGGGCGCACGGGCAAATTGCACGGCAATATGCCCAAAAACCCGGTCGACATCTGTTGCTGTCGGGCGGCGAACTGACCGTGGTCCGCGCCAGTGCAACGGGCCGGGGTGGGCCAAACCTTGAATATCTTGCCGGCCTGTTGGGTGCGCTTTCGCCAGCGGACCCGATCGAGGCTGTGGCTGGCGATAGCGATGGGATTGACGGGACCGAAGACAACGCCGGTGGTTACATTTCTGCCAATTGGGCGGATCCACAGGCTGTCGCGCAGGCTCTCGCCACCAATCGAAGCTACGACCTCTTCGAGCGTTTGGGCGGGCTGATCAAGACCGGTCCAACGCGCACCAACGTCAACGATATCCGCATGATTGCCGTGGAAGGGCCCTCATCATGAGCCATGACCTAGACCGCCAAGCTCAGACAATCCTGCGCCGCAATGACCGGGGTGGCTATACTGTCCCAACCCATGGCCTTTACCCGTTCCAGTGGAACTGGGATTCGGCCTTCGTCGCCCTGGGCTTCGCCGAATTCGACCGCGACCGGGCCTGGCAGGAAATAGAAACGCTGGTTTCGGCCCAGTGGGATGACGGGATGATCCCGCATATCGTGTTCCATCAGGATGACGAGGGCTATTTCCCTGGTCCCGGCATATGGGGCACCGGCAGGACGCCGCCCACTTCCGGAATTACCCAGCCGCCGGTGCTGGCCAGCGTGGTCCGTCAGCTTTGGGAGCAGGAGGGTGCCAATCCGGCGCATCCGCGCATGCAAAGGCTTTATGCGGCCTGCTTACGGAGCCACCGCTGGTTCCATCGCTTTCGCGATCCGCTGGGCAATGGCCTGGTGATGGTCACCCACAACTGGGAAACCGGTCGCGATAATTCCAGCGAATGGGATGCCGCGCTGGCCCGTGTCGATACTTCGGGTGTGGGAACCTATCGGCGCCGCGATACCGGCCATGTCGATGCCGCGATGCGGCCGCAGCAGCATGAATATGATCGCTATGTCGCAATCCTGCAGTTTGGTCGCAAGGCTGGCTGGGATCACCGCGAAATCGCCGACAACGGCCCGTTCCGCATGATTGACGTGGGCATGTCGATGGAACTGCTGCGCGCCAATCGCGATCTGCTGGTGCTGGCCGAAGCGCTTGATGATACGGCGGTCGCCCATGAGCTCAAGGGCCGGATCGCCCTGTCCGAACAGGGGATCGACTGGCTGTGGAATGACGCGATCGGGGCCTATTGCTCGCGCGATGCCACCACGTTCGAAAGTTCAGGTCTGGTTACCAACGCCAGCTTCCTGGCCTTTTATGCCGGGGTAGGCAGCGCGGAACAGCGCGCCCGCCTGCTTGCAGCGTTGGAACGACTGACCGCCAGCGCCACCTATCTGGTGCCAAGCCTTGAAGCGGGAAGCCGCGAATACGACCATCGCCGCTATTGGCGGGGCCCCATCTGGTTGGTGGTCAGCTACATGATTGCCCTTGGGTTGGCCGAGCAGGGCCAGCCCGAATGGGCGGAGCGGATCAGACAGGATTCCGGCCGCCTGATCGCAAAATCCGGTTTTTACGAAAGCTTCAGCCCTGAAACGGGCGAGGGGTCGGGTGGTCCTGATTTCTCTTGGACTGCGGCCATGTGGCTCGCCTGGTGTGGAAAGTAAGGGGCAGATGTTCGCAACTTTGAAAAGACCGGCGCCGGCAGCCTATCCGTGGATTCTGGTGGGCTTGCTGTGGATGGTATCGTTCCTCAACTCTGCCGACCGGGCGATCCTTAACTCGGTAAAGCCGCTATTGCGTGATGCCTTCAGCATCACTGATCTCCAGCTGGGTATCGTCGATACGGTGTTCTTCTGGACCTATGCGGTTTGCGCCTTTCTGTTCGGCCGGGCGGGAGACAGCGTTCGCCGCAGGAACATGGTCATCTTCGGTCTGGTGTTCTGGAGCACGGCAACCGGCCTGATGCCGATTGCCACCGGCTTTGCGATGCTGCTCGGCATGCGGACCTTCGTGGCAGTAGGCGAATCCACTTATTATCCGACCGCGACTGCGCTGATCAGTTCATGGCACAGGCCGGCCATGCGCAGCCGGGCACTCGCGATCCACCAGACTGCCGTTTTTGCTGGAGGCGGAATCGGGGGCTGGGTCGCCGGGAAGTTGGCCGATAGCCATGGCTGGTCGATGCCATTCCTGGTCTTTGCGGCACTTGGCTTCGTCGTTATGGCGATCTTGTTCTTTACACTGCGCGACGATGCCCCAGCCGTCCAGGCGAGGCCCGTAGCTGAGCGGACCGAGCCGCTGCGCCTGATCCTAGCCAATCCGGCGGCACTGGTGCTGTGCGGTGTTTTCTTCTTGTCGACGGCAGCATCGTCAGCGGTGCTCAACTGGTGCAACACCTATGCGCACGACGTGCTAAAGCTGAACCTGGCCGATAGCGCCCTGGTTGGGCCCGTAATGATCACGACCGCCGGGTTCTTCTCAGTCCTGGTCGGAGGCTGGTTGGCTGACCGGTTTGCCGCACGCAGCGCCATTGGCCGCTTCACCGTCCTGGCACTGGGGCTGGCGCTGGCGGCGCTGTTCCTGCTTCCCTTCCCGCTGGCCCATTCCGTGCCGCTGGTCGGGGCGCTGCTGTTTGCGACCAGCTTTGGCAAGGGCCTGTTTGATGGCTGCATTTATGCTGCAATGCACGATGTCATGCCCGACGAGGCGAGAGCCACGGCGGCGGGCTTGATGACCATGCTGGGGTTCATCGGTGCCGGGATATCGACTGTCGCCCTGCCCGCCATTGCGGTTCACACCGGACTTGCTGCAGGATTTGCGATGATGGCGGGGCTCTACCTGATCGCGGTTGCGGTCTTGCTGCTGGCGCGGCCAATCTTCGTCGCGGCGGTCGCCCGGATGGCAGAAGGGCATACCCATGGCTGATGGCAAGGTCGTCGGCGCGATCGAACTCGGCGGGACCAAGATCGTCCTTGCAGTCGGGGGATCGGATGGACGGTTGCTCAAGAGCATCACCGTTCCCACTGATCATCCGGACGCGGTAATGCCGAATATCATCGGTTTCTTTCGAGATTGCGGCATGCCGCTGTCCGGCATCGGGGTGGGTGCCTTCGGGCCGATCGTGATCGACCCGGCATCCCGCGACTATGGTAAATTGCTGGAGAC
>JBEGJL010000324.1:0-2707 GCA_041184605.1 Pseudomonadota bacterium | reverse complement strand
CGCCCAGCGCCAGCGTCAGCGGGAGATTGCCCCCGTTTCCCCGGAAGCCGGCGTGATCGAGCAAACCTATTTCAATCCGGGCGAATGGGTTCCGGCCAATTCACCTGTCGTGGCTGTGCTGCCCGATGCCAGGCGCAAAGTGCGCTTCTTCGTGCCGCAGGACCGTATTGCGGGGCTAAAGCTGGGATCTGCAATCCGCTTTGATTGCGACGGTTGCAGGACCGGGTCGACGGCGCGGATCAGCTTTATCGCACCGCGCGCCGAATTCACCCCTCCCGTGATCTATTCCGAAAACGCCCGGGCCAAGCTGGTGTTTCTGGTGGAAGCTGCCCTGCCGGCAGACCGGTTGCCGCTGCCGCCGGGCCTGCCGGTGGCGGTTACGCCGCAGTGAATCCGGCTCCGGCCATCGCCGTTCGCGGCCTGACCAAACGGTTCGGCGCGCGAACCGTGGTGGACGGCGTTGACCTGACCGTGATGCCGGGCCGGATCTGCGGCTTCCTCGGACCCAATGGTTCGGGCAAGACGACCACCTTGCGGATGATCTGCGGCTTGTTGATCCCCGATGCCGGCGGTGGCGAGGTGCTGGGGCTGGACCTTGCAAGCCAGCGCCGCGCGATCAAGCACCAGATCGGCTATATGACGCAGAAGTTCGGCCTGTTCTCAGACCTTTCGATCGCCGAGAACCTGGAGTTTATCGCCCGCGTATACCGGCTGGACCAGCGGCGCGAACGGGTCGCCGCAACGCTGGACCAGCTTGGTCTTGCAAGCCGCGCAGACCAGTTGGCGGGCAAGTTATCGGGGGGGTGGAAGCAGCGGCTCGCGCTTGCGGCCGCGGTGATGCATGAACCGAAGATCCTGTTGTTGGACGAACCCACCGCCGGGGTCGATCCCCAGGCACGGCGTGAGTTCTGGGACCAGATTCACGCCCTGGCCGCAGCAGGGATGACTGTGCTGGTGTCCACCCATTACATGGACGAGGCAGAACGCTGCCACGAGATCGCCTATATTGCCTATGGCGTAATGCTGGCGCGTGGCACTATCCCCCAAGTCATCGCGGAATCGGGTCTTCATGCCCTGCAGGGAGAAGGGCCGGGGGCTGACCGCTTGGCGGTCGAAATCGAGCAACGTCCCGGCGTGGCGATGGCGGCGCCATTTGGCACTTCGCTGCACGTCTGCGGATCCGATCCCGATGCCTTGCGGCAGGCAGTCCGGCCCTGGGCAGACCGCATCGCCTTTACCCCGGCCGAGCCCAGTCTGGAGGATGTCTTCATCCACCTGATGCGCGGTGCGACGGACAATTCGGTCGAGGCGCGCTGAAATGTGGGAGCGGATCGGAGCGATGGTGTTCAAGGAAGTTCGCCAGATGGCGCGCGATCCTTCGACCATTGCGATGATGTTCTTTTTCCCGATCATCCAGCTTCTGATCTTTGGCTATGCCATCAACAGCGATCCGCGCCACTTGCCGCTGGTCGTCGAGGCCAACGACAATTCGGCATTCTCCCGCTCGATCGTTGGCGCGTTGCGCGCCACCAGCTACTTTGACGTGATTGAGGTGGCTGGCAGCTATAGCCGCGCCGAACAGGCGATCGCACGCGGGGAGGCGCAGTTTGCGCTGACCATTCCCACCAATTTTGCCCGCCGCCTGGTGCGCGGCGAGCGGCCGCAGTTGCTACTCACCGTTGATGCCACCGATCCAGCCTCAACCGGTCCGGCCGTCGCCGCTGTGAATGAAGCGGTGTCTCGGGCGCTAGCACGTGATCTGATCGGGCCATTGGCGGGGCGCCAGCAAGGCCCGCCACCGATCGATCTGGTTTTACACCGTTCCTACAATCCCGAGGGGATAACGAGTCACAACACTGTACCGGGACTGCTTGCCATAATCCTGTCGATGACGATGGTCGCGCTGACATCAATGTCCGTGACGCGCGAAACCGAGCAGGGGACAATGGAAAACCTACTGGCCACCCCGCTTCGCCCGGTCGAGGTCATGGTTGGCAAGATCGTCCCATATTTCCTGCTTGGATTTGTCCAGGTTTGCGTGGTCCTTGCCTTTGCCATCGTGGTGTTCAAGGTGCCGTTTGTAGGATCGCTTGCCCTGTTGCTGGCTGCGACCCTTCTTTTTACACTGGTCAGCCTGGCTCTGGGCTTCACCATTTCCACGTTGGTTGAAAGCCAGGTCCAGTCGATGATGGCTTCGATGCTATATCTCATGCCGTCAATCCTGCTGTCGGGCTTCGCCTTTCCTTACCGCGGGATGCCGGTCTGGGCGCAGTGGCTGGCCGAACTGCTTCCGCCAACCCATTACATCCGGCTGGTTCGCGGGATCATGCTGAAGGGGTGGGAATGGCACCAGACGCTGGTGCAAGCTGGCTGGTTGCTGGCAATGCTGCTGGTTCTTGGTACGATTGCAGTTCGACGCTATCGCGATACCATTGCATAGCCTTTTAAAGCGGCCGAGCTGATCACTCTACCCGACATGAGACCGCTTTTCTCTAGCTTGGTTAGAACAGTCCGATCCGAACATTAGAAATCGTCAGTCGTGAGAGGTAAGGGCTCAGAGAAGGTTGGACGCCAGTCGACTTCCCACCGCCACATAACCCTATGAAAGTATTCTCTTTCTGGGGTGGCGCCCAAAAATCCTGTTGTATTCAAGGGTTATGGCGGTGAGCTGTTCACCTCGCCTCGGGCTGGCTCGGCAAAATATGTT
>JBEGJL010000323.1:0-4466 GCA_041184605.1 Pseudomonadota bacterium | reverse complement strand
GTGGTGGAGATCGTTCGCCCGGATGGCTTTATCGGCACCGACGTGCGCCCCTTGGTGCGGCTCAATGTCGGGATCGTGGCCGAACAGAACGGGCGGCGCGAGACCGGCAGCTTCGGGATCGGCGGCAGGCGGCTCTATGATGACCTGTTCGCGCCGGAGACGTGGAACCGCGCGATCGATTCAGCGCTGGCCCAAGCGCTCACCAACCTGGAAAGCGTTGCCGCCCCGGCGGGCGAGATGACGGTCCTGCTCGGCCCGGGCTGGCCGGGCGTGCTGCTGCATGAAGCGGTCGGGCACGGCCTTGAAGGCGATTTCAACCGCAAGGGCACCAGCGCCTTTTCGGGCAAGATCGGCCAGCGCGTTGCCGCGCCGGGGGTGACCGTGGTGGACGACGGTACCCTGCTGGGTGTGAACGGTCAGGGGCGGCGCGGCTCGCTCTCCATCGATGACGAAGGCACCCCTACAGCCGAGACGGTGCTGATCGAGGACGGGATCCTGAAGGGCTATATGCAGGACCGCCTCAACGCGCGGCTGATGGGCGTGGAGCCGACCGGCAATGGCCGCCGCGAAAGCTATGCCCACGCGCCGATGCCGCGCATGACCAACACCTTCATGCGCAGTGGCAACGACGATCCGGCCGAACTGCTCAGCCGCGTAAAGAAAGGCATCTTCGCCAAGAGCTTTGGCGGCGGTCAGGTCGATATCGTTTCGGGCAAGTTCGTGTTCTCCTGCACCGAGGCCTATCTGGTCGAAGACGGCAAGCTGGGTGCGCCAATCAAGGGTGCAACGCTGATTGGCGACGGGCCAACGGTGCTGACCAAGGTTTCCGGCATCGGCAACGATCTGGCGATCGATGAAGGCGTGGGCATCTGCGGCAAGGGTGGCCAGTCGGTTCCCGCCGGGGTTGGCCAGCCGACCCTGCTGATCGACGGGCTGACGGTGGGCGGGACGGCCTGATTTTTCAGGCGCAGTTCAGAATTCCGTGCTAATGTGCCGCTAACGGTTTTGCGGAGAATTCCCATGCGTGCTCTTGCCATTGCCCTTGCTGCCACGGCGCTGCTTGCTGGTGGTGCCTCGCTCCAGGCCAAGCCCAAGCTGACCCCGGAACAGCGGCTGGAAAAGCTGCTGGAAGGCCGCGTGGCGGGTAAGCCGACCACCTGCATCTCGATGTCCGACACGCGCGACCTGGAAATCATCGATGGATTGGCGCTGGTCTATCGTTCCGGCTCGACGCTCTACGTCAACCGGCCCAAGAACCCGAAGGACATCGATTCCGACGATATTCTGGTTATTCGCCCGACCGGCAGCCAGCTGTGCCGGCTCGACATGGTTCACACGGTTGACCGGATTGGCCACTTTACTACCGGGTTTATCAACCTGAACGACTTCGTGCCCTATCGCCGCGTTCAGCAGGCCGGCCGCTAGTCAGCCCCAAATCGCAATGGTTCGGGCAAGCCATCCCGGTGCGGGGCGGCTTGACTCGTTGCGCGCATGACCGCACATAGGGTGTATACCCTAAAAAGGGATTTGGGAGAGGATGCCATGGCCACCGCTGCACACAGTTCCAAAGCCGATCCATTCGATGTCTCGCGCCCTGAACTCTATGCCGGGAACACCTTTGAACCTGTCTTTCGTCAGCTCCGGGCCGAAGCGCCAATCCATTATGTGACCGATTCCGCCTTTGGTCCCTATTGGTCGGTCAGCACCTACAAGCCGATCGTCCATATCGAGGCGCTGCCGAAGATCTTTTCTTCCAGCTGGACCTACGGGGGCATTTCCATTGCCTTCGATCCTGAAACGCCGATTGAGCACGAAGTGCGCATGCCGATGTTCATCGCCATGGATCCGCCCGATCACACCGCCCAGCGCCGGACGATCGCCCCTTCATTCGGGCCGAGCGAAGTGGCGGCGATGAAGGAGGAAGTGCGGATCCGGACCAGTGAAGTGCTGGACAGCCTGCCGATCGGCCAGCCGTTTGACTGGGTGCAAAGGGTCTCGATCGAACTGACTACCGGCATGCTGGCAAAGCTGTTCGATTTCCCGTGGGAGCAGCGCCACAAGCTGACCGAATGGTCGGACATCGGCGGGGATATTGAGCGGGTCCACAGCTCCGAAGGCATGTTGCAGCGCGTCGCCGCCCTTACCGAAATGGGCATGGCCTTTGCAGGATTGTGGCAGCAGAAGGCCGCCAATCCGGGCAAGGACCTGATCTCGGTCATGATGCGTTCCGACGCGATGAGCCACATGAGCGAGCAGGAATTTATCGGCAACCTGATCCTGCTGATCGTGGGCGGAAACGATACCACCCGCAATTCGATGTCGGCCTATGCCTATGGCCTGAACAAGTACCCAGAGGAACGGGCCAAGCTGGAGGCGGACCCCAGCCTGATCCCCAATGCGGTGCAGGAACTGATCCGTTGGCAGACGCCCTTGGCCCACATGCGCCGAACGGTTGAAGAGGATACCGAGGTTGACGGTGTCGCCATGAAGAAGGGCGACAAGGTGGTAATGTGGTACATTTCCGCCAACCGCGACGAGAAGGTCTTTCCTGACGGCGAACACATCCGGGTCGACCGGGAAAACGCCCGGCGCCATCTTTCATTCGGCTATGGCATCCACCGCTGCGTCGGCGCGCGGGTGGCCGAATTGCAGCTTGTTACCCTGCTGGAGGAAATGGCCAAGCGCCGCCTGCGCGCGAATGTGATTGGCGAGCCGACCCGGGTACCGGCCTGCTTCGTCCACGGTTACAAATCGCTGACGGTGGAGCTATCGCGCTACTAATGAAGACCCGCGACCGCATCATTGCCACGGCTCTGCGCCTGTTCAACGAAGTGGGCTATGGCGCGGTGACAACCGCCGCGCTGGCCGACCACCTTGGCATGGCCGAAGGCAATCTGTGGTACCATTTCAAGACCAAGCGGGCGCTGCTCGATGCGATTGGCCTGCGTTATGCCGTGGCCATCGAGGCCCGGCTCAAGCTGGTGCCGCAGGGCGATCCTGTCGCCGCCTATGTTCGCTTGCTCGGCGCGATCATGGGCGAATTGCGCGACTTCCGCTTCCTCTATCGCGACCAGCCCGCCTATGGCGACCACGCTGCAATCATTGCCGACCATGCCGCGGACTGGGCTCGCGAGACCTATCGCCAGCTTGAAGCGCACTTGGCCGCCCTGGTCTCCGCCGGATTGCTGGACCTGCCCGCCGCGCGCCTGCCCGACCTGGCGATCAACGCCACGATCCTGCTCCGCTATGGGCTTGAACATGAGCGCGAACGCGGTGAGGCAACCGCCAGCGGCACCGGCGCGGTCCGGCGCACGCTGCTGCGCCACCTGACCCTGTTCGAACATGCCCTTGCCCCCCAAGCCCTGGCAGAACTGAAGGCGGCGATCGAGCAGATCGAGGTCCGCACACCGCTGGCTGCCTGACCGGGCAATTGCCCCTTGCCAAGCGAGGCTTCGGGCCGCACCCTCTGAAGCCTAAGCCATTGGGAGTTCAGCATGACCACCGCCCAAGCCCCGATCGATTCCCCGTTTGGTTACCGCTCCACCGCACTGGAAGTGGTCAATGGCATTGACCTGACCGGCAAGACCGCCTTCGTCACCGGCGGTTATTCCGGTCTTGGCACCGAAGTGGTCCGCGCCCTCGCCGCGGCCGGCGCGCGCCGACCAGCACGCGCGCGGCGGCCCGACAAGGCGGCAGAGGACCTGGCGGATGTCGGCGGCGCGATCGAAATTCTCAAGCTAGACCTCTCGGACCCGGCCTCAATCGATGCCTGCGCCGAAGACGTGGCGCGCCGGACCGGGCAACTGGACATTGTCATCAACAATGCCGCAATCATGGCCTGCCCGCTGGCCCGCGATGCGCGCGGCTTTGAAAGCCAGTTCGCCACCAACCACCTTGGCCATTTCCAGCTGACCGCGCGGCTCTGGCCGCTGCTCAAGGCGGCCGGGCAGGCCCGGCTCGTCTCGGTCTCCTCGATCGGCCATCGCCTGAATGGCCTATCGATCGAGGACCCCAATTTCGAGCATCGCGATTATGACAAGTGGCTGTCCTATGGCCAGGCCAAGTCCGCCAACGCGCTGTTTGCCTTACAGCTCGACAAGCTGGGCGCGCCGCACGGCGTCCGCGCCTTTGCGGTTCACCCCGGCGGGATCGTCACCCCCTTGCAGCGCCACCTGACGATGGACGAGCAAAAGGCAATGGGCTGGTTCGATGCGGACGGCGCGGTCCACCCGATGTTCAAGAGCCCGGCAGAGGGGGCCTCCACATCGGTCTGGTGCGCCACCTCCCCCCTGTTGGCAGGCCAGGGTGGGGTCTATTGCGAGGACTGCAATATCGGCACATTGGCGGGCGATCCTCCCCCACCGATCAGCGGAGTCTGGCCGCATATCCGCGACGAAGCGCTGGCCGCAGCGCTGTGGGACAAGTCCGAAGCGATGACCGGGGTGGTGTTCCGCCCCTGAGCAGGG
>JBEGJL010000322.1:0-6511 GCA_041184605.1 Pseudomonadota bacterium | reverse complement strand
CCACTTCGACGTCCGACAAGCGCGGCAGCGCCGGCACCAAACAGCAACAGCATCGGCGGGGCCGGCACTTCGGTGCCGCCGGACGTCGAAGTGGTGGTGCTGGTACTCCCGCCGGTCGACGTCGACGTGCTGGTCGAGCTTGAACTCGACGAGCTGGTAGAACCTGAAGTCGAGGATCCAGTCGACGTGGACGTTGCCCCGCCCGAGGTCGACGACGAGGACGAGCCTGATGACGAACTGCTGGACGATGACGATGATGAGGTCGAAGTCGCCCCGCCCGAAGTCGTGCTGGAAATGCCGCCGGTCGAGCTGGACGATGACGAGCTGCCCGAACTCGAGCTGCTGGAGCTTGAGCTACCTGAACTCGATCCACCAGAGCTTGAGCTGCCACCGCCCGAGCTCGAACTGCTGGAGCTGGAGCTTGAGCCGCTTGAACTGCTCGAGCTTGAGCCGCCCGAGCTTGATCCACTTGAACTCGAACCACTCGTCGATGAGGTCGAAATCCCGCCGGTTGACGTCGAGGTAGACGAACCGCTGGTCGAACTCGCGATCCCGCCGGTCGAAGTGGAGCTGGATGAGCCACCACCGGTCGAGGTGGAGGTCGAGGCTCCACCAGTGGACGTCGAAGTCGATGCACCGCCGGTCGAAGTCGACGAACCGCCGGTTGAGGTAAAAGTCCCGCCGGTCGAAGTTACGCCACCGGTGGTCGTCGTCGTAACCGACACGCTGCCGCCGCCACTACTTCCGCCACCGCCAAAGAAGCCGCCGAAAAAGCCGCCACCAAAGCCGAAGCCACCCGAGCCGCCAATTACGGCCACTTCGCCACCGCCTTGCGAGCCAGGCATCGGCGGCATCGGCGGCAGCGGCATCGCCATTGGCACCATGGCCAATTGCTGCTGCTCTGGCTCAACGCAAGGGACTGAGCGGTTCACGACCCGCCGCGCGGTATTGGGGCTTTCTGTCTTGCACGCGGTCCGAATGATCCGCCGCTTGAGCACCGGGGCCTTGGCCCGGGCGACGGGCTTGATCCGGGCGTGCTTGACGTACTGGACCTGGGCCGCGGGTGCCTCGGCGACATGCACCGCACCGCCGCCAATCACGGCACCGCCCGCGGCAAGCGCCGATATCTTCACTAGGGCCATACGAACCGACATAAGCTCTGCTCTCTTTGCCTTGGGAGGGGCTGATCCAGCCGCCCTATGCAGCCGAGATGCCTCTATTGGCCTAAAAACGCAGAGGAATGATTAAGCGACAATCGCGTTAACCCTGTTTCCGCCTTCGCCGGACAGGAATTTTCGCATCGCCCGGTCCGCGTGCATGCACTTGTCCCAAACTGGAACCGTATGGGGACAAAACCCTAATGGGTGCAGCGCTTTACGGGCTACCCGTCTTGCGAATCGGGAGAATCGAACAGGCCGCCCTGGTTTCCGGCAGGTGGGCTTAACCCCAGATGCTGCCAGGCCCGCGCATTGAGGCAACGGCCACGAGCCGTTCGCGCCACCAGCCCCAACTGGATCAGGTAGGGTTCGATCACATCCTCGATCGTGTCGCGCGGTTCGGACAAGCCGGCCGCCAGCGTTTCCACGCCGACCGGCCCGCCGCTGTAGAGCTCGGCGATCATGGTCAGGTATCGGCGGTCCATCGCGTCAAGGCCGAGGTTATCAACCTCCAGCCGGGTCAGCGCGGAATCGGCCTGGCCCTGGGTGATCGCGGCATGGCCTTCGACATGGGCAAAATCACGGACCCGGCGCAGCAAGCGGCCCGCGATCCGCGGCGTGCCGCGAGAGCGCCGGGCAATCTCGCGCGCGCCGGCCGGCTCGATCCCGATGCCAAGGAGACCGGCCCCACGGGTAACCACCCGCTCCAGTTCCGCCTCGGTGTAGAAGTTCAGCCGCACCGGAATGCCGAACCGGTCGCGCAGCGGCGTGGTCAGCAGGCCCTGGCGCGTGGTGGCACCAACCAGGGTAAACGGCGGCAGATCAATCCGCACCGAACGGGCCGAGGGCCCTTCGCCGATGATCAGGTCAAGTGCGCGGTCTTCCATCGCGGGATAGAGCACTTCCTCAACCTGCGGGTTGAGGCGGTGGATCTCGTCAATGAACAGGACATCGCCCTCTTCCAGGTTGGTCAGCAGCGCCGCCAGATCCCCCGCCTTGGCGATGACCGGGCCGGAGGTGGCACGAAAGCCAACGCCGAGTTCCTTGGCGACGATCTGCGCCAGCGTGGTCTTGCCCAAGCCCGGCGGGCCGAAGAACAGCACGTGATCCATCGCCTCGCGCCGCTGGCGGGCGCTCTCGATAAACACCCGCAGGTTATCCTTGGCCGCCGCCTGCCCAACGAATTCGTCAAGCGACTTGGGCCGCAGCGCGGCGTCGGCGTCTTCGCCCTGGCGGGCGGAGGAAAGGAGCGGGTTATCGGTCATCCGGCCACCCGCTTTAGCGCCACCCGCACCAGGTCATTCAGCCCGGCGCCTTCGCCCAGTTCCTCAAGCGCACGGGCCACGGCATCAGTGGCAACATTGGGCTTGAAGCCCAGGTTCTGCAGCGCCGAGACCGCATCCTGGCTGGACGAGCCGCGCGGGGCTGACGCGATCGCGGCGCCGGCAACGGAGGGCAGCCCACCGGCCTTGTCTTTCAACTCGTTGACGATCCGGCTCGCCAGTTTCGGCCCCACGCCCTGCGCGCGGGCGACCATGGCCGCATCGCCGCCGGCACAGGCACGCTGGAGTTCATCCACCGTCAGCGCAGAGAGCACCGCCAGCGCCATCTTGCTGCCCACGCCCTGGATCCCGGTCAGCAGGCGGAACCATTCGCGCTCCCCCCCGCTGGCAAAGCCGATCAGGCGCATGTCGTTTTCTGAGACCTGCAGTTCAGTATGCACGGTCACCCTGTCACCGCGCGTGCCCAGCGCATCGAGCGTGCGGGCACTGCAATGGACGAGATAACCGACACCGTTCACGTCGATCACGGCCCAATCGGGACCAAAATCATCCAGCAGGCCAGAGAGACGGGCGATCATGCCCGCGGGTTAACCCGCTGCGCCGCACTCGGCAAGCAAAAGGAACAAGTCGCGAACAGTTAGATGTCGGAAGCGCGATGCAAATGCGCATGGGTAATCGCCACGGCTAGTGCATCAGCCGCGTCGGCCCCGACGGGCGTAACACCCGGCAGCAGGACCTTGAGCATCGCCTGGACCTGCGCCTTTTCCGCCCCACCGGTGCCGACCACCGCCTTCTTGACCAGCGTGGGCGCATATTCCGCCACAGAGAGGCCCGCGCGGGCCAGCGCCAACAGGCAAACCCCGCGCGCCTGGCCCAGCTTGAGCGTGGATTGCGCATTCTTGTTGACGAAGACTTCCTCCACCGCGCCGCTATCCGGGCGGTGCCGCAGCAACACGTCGGTCAGCTCACGATCAAGCACGACCAACCGCTCGGCCAGCGGGGCCTTGGGATCGGTCTTTACCTGACCATTGGCAATGTGGCTGAGCCGGTTGCCGCTCTTGGCGACAATCCCCCAGCCGGTGCAACTGAGGGAGGGGTCGAGGCCGATGATTATCAGCCCAACTTCTCCATCACCGCATCCGGGATTTCGTAATTGCCCCAAACGGTCTGGACATCGTCATCGTCGTCCAGCGTGTCGATCAGCTTGAGCAGGGTCGCTGCGTCTTCCTCGCTGACTTCGGTCTTGAGGTTGGGCTTCCACGCCAGCTTCACGCCTTCCGCCTCACCCAGGGCCTTTTCCAGTTCGCGCGCGACGGGGTGCAGGTTCTCCACCGCCACCCAGATGGCGTGGCCTTCGTCATCGCTTTCAACATCATCGGCCCCGGCTTCGAGCGCGGCTTCGAAGACCTTGTCGGCATCGCCGGCGCTGCCCGGATATTCGATCAGGCCCAGCCGTTCGAATCCGTGACTCACGGCACCCGATGCGCCCAGGTTGCCGCCGTTCTTGGCAAAGGCAGTGCGGACATTGGTGGCCGTGCGATTACGGTTGTCGGTCAGCGCCTCGACGATCAGCGCGACGCCGCCCGGGCCATAACCTTCATAGCGAATTTCCTCGTAATTCTCGGCATCGCCACGGCTGGCCTTGTCGATCGCGCGCTGGATATTGTCCTTGGGCATCGACTGCGCCTTGGCCGCGTTGACCGCGGCGCGCAGGCGCGGGTTCATGTCAGGATCGGGCATGCCCATCTTGGCAGCCACGGTGATTTCGCGGCTCAGCTTGGAAAACTGCGCAGCGCGTTTTTTATCCTGTGCACCCTTGCGGTGCATGATATTCTTGAATTTGGAATGGCCTGCCATGGGATTGTGCCGTCAGCTAGGGATTGGAATTGAGCCGCCCCCTAGCCGACCCTCCGCGATCAGACAACCACAGCCGTGCCGGTGGCGCTGACCATCAGCATCGAGCCCTTGGCACCAAGCACTTCGTAATCGAGATCGACCCCGACCACGGCATTGCCGCCAAGGCCAGCGGCGAACCGCTTCATTTCGTCAAGCGCCTGCATCCGCGCACGGGCGAGGACATCCTCGTACGAGCCGGCCCGCCCGCCGAAGACATCACGGATGCTGGCAAACAGGTCACGGAACATGTTGGCGCCGACGATGACTTCGCCAGTGACGACGCCCAGGTACTGTTGGACCGGGCGGCCTTCGATCGTGGGGGTGGTGGTAACGATCATCGGGGGGCTCCTTAGCTTGCAATATCACCGCAAGCTAAGGATCGACCCGGTATTTTCAAGCGCTTAGCCGAGACCAAGCGCAGCCTTGTAAGTATCGAGAATCGCTTCCATCTCGGCCCGGTCATCGGGCTTCATCTTCCGCAGGCGGACGATCTGGCGCATGATCTTGGCATCATAGCCGACCGCCTTGGCCTCGGCGTAAACGTCGCGGATGTCGTCGGCGATGCCCTTTTTCTCTTCCTCCAGGCGTTCCACGCGTTCGATCAGCAGGCGCAGGCGGTCGTCGGTGGTTTCAGCCATGTGAAGGTAAGCTCCGGTAAAAGATGAATCGGTTGAGCGGCTCTTAGGGGGCAGGAGCGTTCTTCTTCAAGCTCTCGGCCATGGCTTCGAGCTGTTCGGGAGTCGCTTCCCTGTGGAAACGCGCTTTCCATGTTGCGGAAGGCATGCCGTGGATCACTTCGCGCGCGCGCTCCTTGTCATAAGGGGCGCCCGCATCACGGATCCAGTCGGCCAGGCAGTTCCGGCAGAAGCCGGATAGCACCATCAAGTCCAGGTTCTGCGCATCGCTGCGGTGTCGCAGATGCCGCACCAATCGCCGGAATGCGGCCGCGGCGACGGCATCATCCAGGCCCTCAAGGGGATCTGCGGGGTTCGCATTCGTATTTTCGGAACAGCTCATGGGCATACCCTTGGGTTTTCCACGCCGCTTTGCCATAGAGACGGCGATAAGAAGAAGGAATTTTCCGTGGCGAAGTTTGATCCACGCGGTCGTAAGATCAAGATCCTGGCAACGCTGGGGCCGGCCAGCCGCAGCCCCGAGATGATTGAAAAGCTGGTGCGCGCCGGGGCGGACGCCTTCCGCGTCAACATGAGCCACGGCGATCATGAGACCCATGCCCAGACGATCGCTTCGATCCGCGCGGTCGAAAAGGAGATCCACCGGCCGATTGCGATCCTCTGCGATCTGCAGGGTCCGAAGCTGCGCGTTGGCCAGTTCAAGGATGGCAAGGCGGTGATCCGCCATTCGGGGCACTTCACGCTGGATCGAAACCCTGAACTGGGCGATGAAACCCGCGTCTGTCTGCCCCACCCGGAACTGTTCGGCATCCTGGAAAAAGGCCAGCGGCTGTTGATCGACGATGGCAAGCTGCGGCTGAAGGTGATCGAGGCCAGCCAGGACGCGATCCTCTGTTCGGCCGAGGTTGGCGGAGTGATCATGGACCGCAAGGGCGTGAACGTGCCCGATGCTGTCGTGCCGGTTCCCGCTCTCACCGAGAAGGATCGCCGCGACCTCGCCTTTGCGCTTGACCAGAGTGCAGATTGGATCGCCCTGTCATTCGTCCAACGGCCCGAGGACGTGGCCGAAGCGCGCAAGCTGATGGGCGGATCCAATACCGCGCTGATGGCCAAGATCGAAAAGCCTGCCGCAATCGATCGGCTGGCAGAGATCATCGAACTTGCCGATGGCATCATGGTTGCGCGCGGTGACCTGGGGGTTGAGCTGAACCCGGAAGAAGTGCCGCCGCTGCAAAAGCGGATCGTTGCCGCCACACGCCGCTCGGGCAAGCCCGTGGTCGTTGCCACGCAGATGCTCGAATCGATGATCGAAAGCCCGGCCCCAACCCGCGCCGAAGTGTCCGACGTGGCCAATGCGGTTTATGACGGAGCGGATGCTGTGATGCTCTCTGCCGAAACGGCCAGCGGCGCCTGGCCGGTTGAAGCCGTGACGATCATGGACCGCATCGCGGGGCAGGTTGAGCGCGACCCCGGCTATCGCCAGCGCGTCAGCCGTAGTGCGATCGGGCATGATGTCGGCAAAGCTGACCTGCTGGCGATA
>JBEGJL010000321.1:0-3447 GCA_041184605.1 Pseudomonadota bacterium | reverse complement strand
GCCATGCCGATCGCTTCCCAGCACGCGGTCGAGCATTCGTACATCGAGGCATTGGCCACGTCGCAGCCGAACAGCCGGGCGACCTGGGTCTGGAACTCAAACAGCACCTGTAGCGTGCCCTGGGCGATTTCGGGCTGGTATGGCGTATAGGCGGTGAGGAATTCGCCGCGCTGGATCAGGTGGTCGACGCTGGCCGGCACATGGTGCTTATAGGCCCCTGCCCCCAGGAAGAACGGGTGATCGGACGCGGCCTTGTTCTTGCGGGCCAGGTTGGAGAAGTGGCGCTCAACCGCCATTTCGCTCTGGCGCAGCGGCAGGCCCGGTACCGGCCCGGGCAGGCGGGCTTCTGCGGGAACATCGACAAACAGGTCATCGATCGAACCCGCGCCGATCACACCGAGCATGTCGCTCCGGTCTGCGGGAGTCAGGGGCAGGTAACGCATCGACTTAGAGCTCCGCGACGTAGGCGTCGTAAGCGGCCTTATCCATCAGGCCTTCGAGTTCGGACACATCGCTCAGGTCGATGCGGAACAGCCAGCCACCGGTTTCCGGGTCGGTGTTGACGGTTTCCGGGGCATCGCCCAGCGCATCGTTGGCTTCGGTGATCGTGCCGGAAACGGGCGAATAAACGTCCGAAGCGGCCTTCACGCTGTCCACCACGCAGGGGGCATCGCCCTTCTTCACGGTGCTGCCGGCGGCGGGCAGGTCAACATAGGTGATGTCGCCCAGCTGGCTCTGCGCATAGTCGGTGATGCCAACGGTGCCGCTGGTGCCGTCAACGTCGATCCATTCATGGTCCTGGGTGAAATAGCGGGTCATGGCGGTCAGGCTCCTCGGAAATAACGATGGGGTACGAAAGGTGTGGGGACAACTTCGGCGGGGAGGCGCTTGCCCCGCACTTCGATCTCAAGTTTGGTGCCGGGGGCGGTGTGGGTGCTGGCGACGTAAGCCATGGCAATCGGCTGCTCGCGGCTGGGGGAGAACCCGCCAGAGGTCACCACGCCAACCTGCTCTGCGCCCACATGGACGGTCGCCCCTTCGCGCGCAGCCTGGCGCCCTTCCAGCACCAGTCCGACCCAATTGCGTGCAGTGCCCTCGGCAATCTCGCGCAGGATGCGTTCGGCACCCGGGAAGCCGCCTTCACTGCGGCGGCGCTTGTTGATGCCGAACAGCAGGCCGGCCTCGATCGGGCTGGTTTCGGGCGAGAGGTCATGGCCGTAAAGCGGCAGGCCGGCCTCAAGTCGCAGCGAGTCGCGCGCACCCAGGCCAATCGGCTTCACTTCCGGCTGGGCGCAGATCAGCCCGGCCACGCGTTCTGCCTCGGCCGCAGGGATCGAGATTTCGAAGCCGTCCTCGCCCGTGTAGCCTGATCGGCTGATCCAGGCATCGACGCCATCGATCTTGAACGCGCCGCCTTTCATGAAAGTCAGCGACGACAGCGGGTGTTCGCCGGTAGCGACCCGCTCCAACGCGGTGACAGCCTTGGGACCCTGCAAGGCCAGCAAGGCGCTGTCATCGAGGTGGTTGATCGTCACCTCATCGGGCAGATGCTCACGCAGGTGGCCGATATCGTCCCACTTGGTTGCGCCGTTGACGACCAGATAGAAGCCCGAGTTCCAGCGCGTGACCATCAGATCATCCAGCACGCCACCATTCTCATCCAGCAGCAGCGAATAGCGCGGGCCATAGGGCTTGAGCGTCGACAGGTCGATCGGCAGGACGGCTTCGAGCGCGGGTTCCACGCCCTCACCCGAAATGAACAGCTGGCCCATATGGCTGACATCGAACAGCCCGGCGCTTTCCCGCGTCCAGAGGTGTTCGGCGATAATTCCTTCGTACTGGACGGGCATCCAGTATCCGGCAAATTCGACCATCCGGCCCCCGCGCGCACGGTGCCAGGCATCAAGCGGCAGGATTAGCACTTCGGGCTCAACCGCTTCTTCGTCATTGATTGGATGGACGTCGCCCACAGCAGTACCCCGCACAGAAATGCACCAAAACCGGTGCCCCCTCTGTCACGGAAACCTGAGAGCTTTCCCCAGCCAGAGCCGGGTTACCCCTTCGGCGGCCCCACCGGGTGGGACACTTTCCAGAGCATCGCTATCGACCCACGCGGTCCCTTTTGCCTGAGAGATTCCGGGGCGGTTGCTCCTTCGGCGCCCGGCGAAACGTCACAAGACGAATCGCCGGAACTCTCCCGCGCGATCAGCGATTGGATGGCGATGGCGGGAGCCGGCGGGCGAGTCAATCCCGGCCCTTTGGCCCTTCCCCCAATTGCGTGTCAGTCTGCCTTGCGTGCGGCGCGGAGGATTGCTTCGTGCTCGAACACGAAACGACCCGCCGCCTTTTCCTTGGTCAGACCGATGATCGCCTTGGCCACGGTTTCGGCCTTGATTGAGCGGTACTTCGTGTACTTGCCATTGAGGAACAGGTCAGCCAGCGGGCTGACCACGCGGCCCACCAATTCAGCCGGGCGCAGTTCCTCACGCGGGCCGCGCAGCAGCCCGGGGCGCAGCACGTCAAGCCGCTGCACGCGCAGCCGCCCAAGCCCCTGCTCGGTCTCACCCTTGACCTTGAGGTAGAAGTTCTTGGCCATGGCATCGGCACCGACCGACGAGATCGAGATGATCTGCCGCATGCCCGCTTCCTTGGCAGCATTGGCACAGGCCAGCACCAGGTGCTGATCGACCGCGCGGAATTCGGTTTCGTTTTTCCCCGCCTTTTTCCAGGTAGTGCCCAAAGCGCAGGCCAGCACGTCCGCACCCGATGCGGCAATGGCATCGCCCCAATTCTCTGGCGGGGCGACCAGCACCTCCATCCGTGCGCCGACCGGCAGGGGAATTTCGCGGCGGGCAATCGCGACCAGCCGGATATCGGTGCGACCAACGGCCAGACGGATCAGGCTTTGCCCAATCAGGCCCGAAGCGCCAACCAGGGCGATGCGGGTAACTTTAGACATTGCGGAGTCCTTCAGGCGTCCGGCCATAAATCGCGGCGTGGGACGAAATGGCGAAGCGATCGGTCATGCCGGCGATATAGTCGGCAATATGGCGGCTGCGCTGCGGCTCGTCAGCCGGCAGGCGGCCGGCCCAGCCGGGTTCCATCAGTTTCGGATCCTGCGCATAGGCGGCATAGAGTTCAGCGGTAACTTGCCGCGCCCGCTCGGCGGTCTGCAGCTGTTGCGGGTGATGATAGAGCCGATCATACATGAAACGCTTGAGCGTGCGTTCCTGCGCAGCCAGTTCGGATGAGAAGGCACAGGTGGCGCGGCCGGCCCCGCGGACCGCAATGGCACAGTCCAACCCCAGAGCCCCGCTGGCGGTTTCGGCGATCACATCGTTGACCATCCAGCCAATCTGGCTGCGGACCAGTTCGCGCAGGCGGCGATTGAGCGCAAGTTCCCCGCTGCCGCGCTCGATCGCGCGCCACTGCTCGGCGACGAAATCG
>JBEGJL010000320.1:0-9422 GCA_041184605.1 Pseudomonadota bacterium | reverse complement strand
GTCCAGCACATCGAGCACGGCGCGGGTGACTCGCGCAGCGGTGGCCGCATCACGCGGCAGGCGGTCTTCAAGGCCTTCGGGCAACAGGTCGCGGTCGGTGTCGTGCATCGTGCGATCCCGTTGCCCGATTGCAGCTTAAAACGCCAGCGCCATGACCCGCTTCACGCCCGGCACGTCGCGCGCGGCGGCGATGACATTGGCGGGAACCGGGCTGTCGACGCTGAGCAGCAGCACCGCTTCGCCCCCAGCGGCGCGGCGGCCAAGGTTGAACGTGCCGATGTTGATGCCCGCTTCGCCCAGCAGGGTACCGATCCGGCCGATGAAACCGGGCGCATCCTCATTGACGATGTACATCATGTTGCCGGCCAGTTCGGCTTCAACCTTGATTCCAAACAGTTCGATCAGGCGCGGCTCCGCATTCGAGAACAGGGTGCCCGCCACCGAACGTTCACCCGCTTCGGTCTTCACCGAAACGCGGATCAGCGTGTGGTAATCGCCGGCCTTCTCGGTCTTCACCTCACGCACTTCGATCCCGCGCTCCTTGGCGAGGAAGGGCGCGTTGACCATGTTCACTGTGTCCGACTGGACGCGCAGGAAACCGGCGAGCACAGCGGCTACAATCGGCTTGATGTTGAGTTCCGCCGCAGCTCCTTCGGCGTGGATCGAGATCCGCGGGATCGCGCCGGTGGTCAGCTGACCAACCAGGCTGCCCAGCTGTTCGGCCAGCGCCATGTAGGGCTTCAGCTTCGGCGCTTCCTCGGCCGAGAGCGACGGCATGTTAAGTGCATTGGTGACGCCGCCGTTGACCAGGTAATCGGCCATCTGTTCGGCCACTTGCAGCGCGACATTGACCTGGGCTTCGTTGGTCGAAGCGCCAAGGTGCGGGGTGCAGATGAAGTTCGGCGTGCCGAACAGCGGCGAATCCTTGGCCGGTTCGGTCTGGAACACGTCCAGTGCAGCCCCAGCGACCTGGCCGCTGTCGAGCGCGTCCTTCAGCGCAGCTTCATCGATCAGGCCGCCGCGTGCGCAGTTGATGATCCGCACGCCCTTCTTGGTCTTGGCGATGTTTTCGGCCGAGAGGATGTTGCGGGTCTGGTCAGTCAGCGGGGTGTGCAGCGTGATGAAGTCCGCGCGGGCCAGCAGGCTGTCCAGCTCAACCTTCTCGACACCCATTTCCACGGCGCGCTCGGGCGTCAGGAAGGGATCAAAGGCCACCACCTTCATCTTCAGGCCCAGTGCGCGGCTGGCGACGATCGAACCGATATTGCCCGCGCCGATCAGGCCCAGCGTCTTGCCGGTTACTTCAACGCCCATGAAATCGTTCTTCGGCCACTTCCCGGCCTGGGTCTGGGCGTTCGCTTCAGGGATCTGGCGGGCCAGCGCGAACATCAGCGCGATGGCGTGTTCGGCAGTGGTGATCGAGTTGCCGAACGGGGTGTTCATCACCACCACGCCCTGCGCCGAGGCCGCCGGGATATCGACGTTATCGACACCGATGCCGGCGCGGCCGATGACCTTGAGGTTCTTAGCGGCGGCGAGGATTTCCTTGGTCACCTTGGTCGACGAACGAATGGCAAGGCCATCATAATCACCGATGCGGGCGATCAACTGTTCGGGGGTTTCGCCGGTGATCACATCAACATCACAGCCCATCTCGGTGAAGATGCGGGCGGCGTTGGGATCCATCTTGTCGGAAATGAGTACGCGGGGCTTGGTCATGGTTCTATCCAATCCAGATTCGTCATGCTGAACTTGTTTCAGCACCCATCGGGCAATCGAAAGCAATGGTCGCAGTGGAGAAATGGCCCCTGAAACAAGTTCAGGGTGACGGTTTTAGCTAAGCGGCGCGGACAGCGTCGTAGGCCCAGTCGAGCCAGGGGCCGAGCGCCTCGATGTCTTCAACATTGACGGTCGCGCCGCACCAGATCCGCAGGCCCGGAGGGGCATCGCGGTAACCGGCGATATCGAAGGCTGCGCCTTCCTTTTCGAGCGCGCCGGCCATGGCCTTGATAAAGGCTTCGTCAGCACGTTCGACCGAGAGGCAAACCGAGGTCTTGGAACGGGTCGCTTCGTCTGCGCAGAGGTGCGACAGCCACGCGCGTTCCTCAACGATCTTGTTGAGCGCGGCGGCATTGGCGTTGGAACGCGCCTGTAGGCCGCTCAGCCCGCCGAGGCCCTTGGCCCATTCGAGCGCAAAGATCGCGTCTTCAACCGCCAGCATCGACGGAGTGTTGATGGTTTCACCCTTGAACACGCCTTCAGCCAGCTTGCCCTTGGAAACCAGGCGGAACACCTTGGGCAGCGGCCAGGCCGGAGTATAGGTTTCAAGCCGCTCGACCGCGCGGGGACCGAGGATCAGGACACCGTGGCCACCCTCACCGCCCAGCACCTTTTGCCAGGAGAAGGTGGCGACATCGATCTTCGACCAGTCGATGTCATAGGCAAAGACGGCCGAGGTGGCATCGGCGAAGGACAGGCCTTCGCGATTTGCCGGGATGAAGTCCGCGTTCGGGACGCGCACGCCGGATGTGGTGCCGTTCCAGGTGAAGAGCACGTCGTTCGACCAGTCGATCGCCGACAGGTCCGGCAACTGGCCGTAATCGGCGCGCAGGACGGTCGGATCAAGCTTGAGCTGCTTGGCCGCGTCGGTGACCCAGCCCTCGCCAAACGATTCCCAGGCCAGCGTGGTGACCGGGCGGGCGCCGAGCATAGTCCACATCGCCATTTCGAAAGCGCCGGTGTCTGACCCGGGTACAATGCCGATGCGGTGCGTATCGGGCAGGCCCAGCACTTCGCGCATCAGGTCGATGCAGTAGGCCAAGCGCGTCTTGCCGATCTTGGCGCGGTGCGAGCGCCCAAGCGATTCGGTAGCCAGTTTTTCAGGGGCATATCCGGGCGGCTTGGCGCAGGGACCGGAAGAAAAGAACGGGCGCGCGGGTTTGCGCACCGGCATTGTAGCAGTCATGTAGTCTCTCCTTGCAGAGAGCACGCGCGGCGTTGGGACCGCGTGGCCCGGAGCCGCTCATAGGGTCGCCCCCGCCCTTGTCAATGCCGCATAGCTATGTGGCCACCGGCAATGGGGCCACCTGCTGCGATCCCTTATGTTTCTGCGCCACCGGGTAAGATTTTGTTAACCACGTTGCGGGATATTCGCAGCCGTGCGTCGAACGCTTGCCCTGCTGCCCGCGGTGGCCCTGTTGAGCGCCTGCATTGACAGTCCGCAGGCGCCCAAGCGCGATGCCGTGCGCCGTCCGGCCGCTTCAGCCTTCAGCCCGCGCCCCGAACTGCGCCAGTGCCTGGCTGATCTCAGTAGCAATCGCGCCAGTTTCACCCCGCTGCCGGATCAATACTTTGGTGCGGGCTGTTCGACCGTCGGCACTGTACGCTTGACGGGCCTGCGCAGTGACGATGCGGCCCTGCAACTGGTCAACCTGGGCCCGGTCGCCTGCCCCCTGGCGGACACCCTGGCCGGGTGGGCACGGTTCGGGGTGGACCGAGCCGCCCGGCAAATCCTTGGCAGCCCACTGGTGAGGATCGAGACAATGGGCAGTTATTCCTGCCGCAACGTGGCGGGAAGTGATCGCCGCAGCGCCCATGCTACCGCCGAAGCGATCGACGTATCGGCCTTTATTCTCGCTGATGGTCGTCGGATTAGCGTGCTGGATAAATGGTCCGCCGGAACCAGCGCCGAGCGACAATTCCTGACGCTGGTCCACCAGAGCGCCTGCAAGCGCTTTGGCACGGTGCTGGGACCAGCCTACAACGCCGCCCATCGCGATCACCTGCACGTTGAACTGTCCGGGGCCGGCTTCTGCCGATGACGGTGGAGGGAAGCAGGTTCGGCGCGGGGAGTTGGGCGCCACCGCAGCCGAACCTGCTTCCTAGCTTGATGCCGGGCCATGGGAGGGGTGGTTGGGAGGCCGCAGCAGCAAGGGGAGGCCTAAACGCCTCGCCCCGCCCATTGCCGCACTGCGGCTTTGGCGGCCATACCGTCTAAAGGTTGTGGCCTTTAGGCTATCGTGGGATCACAGCCCGGCCTCAACCGCCAGCCGGACCGCATCGGCCGAGGTGGCCACACCCAGCCGTTGCAACAACAGCGCGCGGTGCATCTTCACGGTCTTTTCGGACAGATCGAGCGCATAGGCGATCTGCTTGTTGAGCTGGCCGCCAGCCATCAATTCCAGAATCTCACGCTGGCGCGGGGTCAGCCCGGCAATCCGCTGCTGCGCCGCCTCGCGCCGCTCAGCCATGCCGGAATCGATCTTGGGTTCGGGGATTTCGACCTGTGAACCCAGGAAGAAGCGGACCTCGCCATTTTCATCAAACATCGGCGCGACCATCACTGCGTTGCGAAATGGGGTGCCATCCTTCTTGTAATTGACCACCTCGAACAGCACGCCGCGCTTTTCGCGAACAGACTGGCCAATCTTTGCGGCCACTTCGGGATGAGGATCGGTGCGCGACAGGAACCGGCAGTTCTGGCCGATGATATCATCGATGGTATACCCGGTCAGGTCAGTGAATGCCTGATTGCAGGCCACTACCGGATTGTCGTGCAAGCGGGGGTTCGTAACGCACATCGCCATCGAACTAAGCTCAATCAGCGCGGGCAATGGCGCCTCAATTTCACCGAATCGCATCTGCAGCCCCATTGCCGACCCTTGATCGACTTTATGGTCCAAATACTGTATTGACGCAAGAATAGCAGCCTCCAGCAAAAATCACTGCAGTTCCTATCGAACCAACAAGTAGTGCGCGACGGCCATTCTTCAATGGCGTGATCAGGTGAGCGTTCGGGCTGCCTAAACCCTGGCGATCAGGCTCCCAGCCAACGTAGCGACATGCACGTAAACCCGGCATCGATCTTCTCGATCTCGCTGTTTTCGAGGGTAACAACCTTGGCCCCATGCCCGTCCAGCAACTCCAGGATCCGGGGAAACCGGCTGCCCGCCAGGATCGTATCATTGACCCTCAGCACGTTGGCGCCGGCTTCTTCGCCCGCCGGGATCTCAATCACCCGATAGCCCTGATAGACACCGCTGGCTGCAAGCTCGCGCGTCGCGAGGATCGTTTCCTCGTCAATGATTGAGCTGGCGGTCTTGAGGTGGAGCACTGACGGCGGGGTTTCTACGACGACAGCCCTGCGCCCCGTCCGGGCAAGCAGCCGTGCGAGCGCCTCGCCCCCGGTCCGGTCGGTCCGGGCAGACAGGCCGATATAGACCGCCTCATCCATTGCGAGCACGTCACCACCATCGGCGTGGCCTTCGGGCAGATGGAACACCTGATCGAATAGCGCTTCCAATGTCGGACGCAGGACTGCCCCTTCGCCCGCACGGGTCGGCGCGCCCGGATTGAGCAGGATTGCGCAGTCCGGAACGACCAGCGCCGGATCCTCGACAAAGATCGCGTCGGGATAATCCTCAAGCGGTTCGAGCAAGGTTACCTCGACCCCGGCCGCTTCCAGCGCGGCGACATAGGCCGCATGTTCCGCCAGGACCCCCGCCAATGACGGATTCGGACCGCCACCTGCGCGCAGTCCATTGACGACTGAGGTGCCTGGCCGACGGGAAATGGCGCGATCGAAACGGAAGGGGTGACTCAAGTGCAATCTCCAATGCGCTCGGAACGGACTTCAGCCTCCATCTTGACTGAACCGCCGGCTATCTGGCTCGTCGATTTAACCGCGATGTTTGAGCCCGTCGCCGTGAAAGTTCCGGCCACTTCGTTGCGGGCGGTCATGCCCTGGCCGGTCTGGCACACCAGCACGGCATCAATCGACTTACCGGTGAGCTTGAGCTTTTCGTACTTGCAGTCGCCCTTCGCCAGGGTGCGCCGGTAATAGTCCTCGCGCCCTGTGCCGGCATCGGCCGTGGTCAGGCAATATTCGCTGGTCTGGGCGCTGGTGCCGAACATCGTTTTGGCCTTGTCCGCCATCGGCCCGGTCATCCCCGGAAATTCGACCCGATTGATCCGCAGGTCGACCCGATACTGGCCGGGCAGCACTGGTGGCGGGTGGTCAGCCTCGCCAGCCGCCTCTTTCGCGGGCTGTTTTGCCGGCTCCTGACCGCAGGCGACAAGCGGCATGATCATGGCAAGTGCCATAGCGATTCGGTACATGTGATGACCCTCCTGCCCGGATTGCTAACCCCGAACCCGGCCGCTGCCAACCGCCGCACCGCGCGGCAAATGCAGCATGCCGTAACGACAGCCTTGCAACCGTCTAGGTCTTTGGTCCCGACTTGCAACCGATCCTTGCTACGCGCGCGATTCCGCGCCATTTTGCGGCCAACAGCATAACCAGAGGATCGAGGATCATGGACATCGATTTCAGCCCAGAGGATCTTGCCTTCCGCGATGAGGTCCGCACCTTCATCGCCGAGAACTATCCGGCAGAGCTGCGCGGCAAGCAGGATGAGGGCGACGAGCTCTCCAAGGAGGACTTCCTCTCCTGGCACCGCATCCTGCACAAGAAGGGCTGGGTCGCCCCGGCCTGGCCGGTTGAATATGGCGGCACCGGCTGGACGGCCACGCAACGCTTTATCTGGTCGGAAGAGACCGCCCGGGCAGACTGCATTCGCCTGATGCCGTTTGGCCTTTCGATGGTCGGTCCGGTGATCTACACCTTTGGTACTCCCGAGCAGAAGGCCAAGTTCCTGCCCCGCATCCTGTCGGGCGAGGACTGGTGGTGCCAGGGCTATTCCGAACCCGGCGCCGGTTCCGACCTTGCGAGCCTGCGCACCAAGGCTGAGCGCGATGGCGATCACTACGTGGTCAATGGCCAGAAGACCTGGACCACCATGGCCCAGCATGCCGACTGGGGCTTCTTCCTGGTCCGCACAAACCCCGACGTGAAGCAGCAGGAAGGCATCAGTTTCCTGCTGATTGACATGAAGACTCCGGGGATCGAGGTTCGTCCGATCATCACCCTGGGCGGCGAGCACGAGGTGAACGAGGTGTTCCTCGACAACGTGCGCGTGCCGGTTGAAAACCGCGTCTATGAAGAGGACAAGGGCTGGACCTGCGCCAAGTTCCTCCTCGCCCACGAACGCACCGGCATTGCCGGCGTCGCCGGTTCGAAGCGCGGGATCGAGAAGATCAAGGAGATCGCCACGACCGAGATGGACGGCGACAAGCCGCTCCTCTCCAATCCGTTCTTCCGCCGCAAGGTGGCCGAACTGGAAATGGACCTGACCGCGCTGGAATATACCGAACTGCGCACCCTGGCGGGGGAAGCCGCCGGCAAGGGGCCCGGGCCGGAAAGCTCGGTGCTGAAGATCAAGGGCTCGGAAATCCAGCAACGGATCACCGAACTCGCGCTGGAAGCGGCCGGCCACTATGGTGCACCCTACTTCCGCGGCTTTGGCGAGGGCGACAACGAGCACCCGATCGGTCCCGACTGGGCGCACCGCACCGCCCCCAGCTACTTCAACGTCCGCAAGACCACGATCTATGGCGGCTCGAACGAAGTGCAACGCCAGATCATCGCCAAGATGGTCCTGGGCCTCTGACCGCCCGACAAGGATAAGAGACAATGGATCTGAGCTATAACGAAACGCAGGGCATGCTGCGTGAAACCCTCGCGCGGTTCCTGGCCGATACTTATGATTTCGAAAGCCGCAAGAAGATGCTGGCGAGTCCGGAAGGGCGCGATCCCGGCATCTGGAAGGCGATTGCGACCGAACTCGGCCTGATCTGCGCGCCCTTCGCCGAAGAGCATGGCGGCATGGGCGGCGGCGCGATCGAGAACATGATCATGATGGAGGAGTTCGGCAAGGTCATCGCGATCGAGCCGTGGCTGCAGACCGTGGTGATCGGCGGCGGCGCGCTGAAACATGCCGGCGGACCGCTCGCCGAAGCGACCATCCCCGCGATCATCGGCGGCGATTGCGTAATCGCCTTTGCCTATGCCGAGCCGCAGGGCCGCTATAACCTGGCCGACATCGGCACCACCGCCAAGGCCGACGGCGCGGGCTATGTCCTCAATGGCCACAAGGGCGTGGTCTATGCCGCCCCCTGGGCCACCCACCTGCTCGTCACCGCCCGCACCGGCGGCAGCCGCCGTGACCGCGGCGGGGTGGAGCTGTTCCTGATCGAGGCCAACCGCCCGGGCATCACCCGCCGCGATTACCCGACGGTCGATGGCTTTATGGCCTCTGAGGTCTACTTCGAGAACGTCGCCATTCCGGGCGAGGCCCTGCTGACCGGCGGGATCGACCTGATCGAGCGCGTGGTCGATGAAGCGACCATGGCCGTCTGCGCCGAAGCCTCTGGCATTGCCCGCGCGATGGTGGGCCAGACGGTTGAGTACACCAAGCAGCGCAAGCAGTTTGGCCAGCCCATCGCCAAGTTCCAGGTCCTGGCCCACCGCATGAGTGACATGTTCGTGGAGGCCGAACAGGTCGCCTCGATGGCGCTGATGGGCACGCTCAAGCTTGACGACGATGCCCAGGCCCGCAAGGCCGCCGTATCGATGGCCAAGGCCAAGGTCGGCCGCAGCCTGAAGTTCGTCGGCCAGAACGCGATCCAGACCCACGGTGGCATCGGCATCACCATGGAACTGGCGATCGGCCACTACTTCAAGCGCGGGACGATGATCGAAGGCCAGTTCGGCAGCATCGACCATCACCTCGAGCGGTTCGAGGCCCTCAGCTACCCGGCCTGAGCCCAGGTTCAGCGAAACCTATCCTACCCCGCTCGTCCTGAGCCTGTCGAAGGATGCTTCGACAAGCTCAGCATGAGCGGGGTTTGGTTTAGGCCCGCCCCGCACACCAACCACTCACCCCAACCTCTCCACACCCCGACCCGCTCATGCTGAGCCTGTCGAAGCACCACGTGCCGCCTCACGCATTCCGCGCCATCAGCCCGCCGTCGACCGGGATCGTCACCCCGGTGACATAGCTGGCCGCGGGCAGGCACAGGCTCAGCGTCATGTGCGCGACCTCCTCCGGCTGGCCATAGCGGCGCAGCGCGGTGCGGCGCTGGGCATAGACGGCCTTGTCCGCATCGCTGACCTTCTCGGTCATGCCCGTGGCAATCGGGCCGGGGCAGATCGCGTTGACGGTGATCCCCTCCTTGCCCAGCTCCACCGCCAGCGCCCGGGTGAGGCCCGTCACCCCGGCCTTGGCCGCGGCATAGGGGCTGTTGCGCGCGGTCGCCCCCAGCGCCTCGGTACTGGCGATATTGACGATCCGGGGGGAGGAGGACTGCCGCAGGAACGGCAGCGCCGCCCGGATCATCCGCTGATGCGCCGTCAGCAGGACGGAGACAGCGCGATCCCAGACCAGCTCGTAATGATCGTCATCGTCGATCGGGCAGAATGAGCTGACCCCGGCATTGTTGACCAGCACGTCGAGCCCGCCAAAGGTGGCGGCCACTTCGGGCACCACGGCGCGGATCGCGGCGGCGTCCGCCACGTCCAGCAC
>JBEGJL010000319.1:0-3659 GCA_041184605.1 Pseudomonadota bacterium | reverse complement strand
GCGAACGCAAGCTGGCAGACCAGGCCAACGCGCACGCCGGCTGGCCGCGATGGCTGGCCAGCGCCTGATCGCGCAAGCACGAATTAACCCCCATTCGGGCGGCATCCGGCAGCGGGAGCCGCCCGCGCAATTTGGATCAACCCGCCCATGTTCTCGTTTCTGCGCAAATCCAAGGTGAACACCGTGTCCGTGGAGGGTTGGCCAACCACGATCACGGTCCCGGCAGGCAAGACGCTGCTCGAAGCGATGCTGGGCCAAGGCCTGGCCATGCCGCACGATTGCAAGGTGGGTTCCTGCGGGACCTGCAAGTTCAAACTTGTAACCGGCAAGATCGGCGAATTGAGCCCCTCGGCCCTGGCGCTGGAAGGGGAAGAAGTGCGGGGCGGCTACCGGCTGGCTTGCCAGGCCATCCCGCGTTCCGACCTGACGATCGCGGTCGATGCGCCGCTGGTGCAGGGCCTTGCCGTGGAAGACTATCGCGGCACCATCATTGCTGCACCGCGCCTGTGCAAGGATATCATCGGCCTGACGATCGAGCTTGATCGCCCGCTGGCCTTCGCGCCGGGGCAATATGCCGATCTGACCGCGCCCGGCGTCGACGGCGCGCGCAGCTATTCCTTTGCGTTCGCCTCGCTGGCCGGGCCGGTGCGGCAGCTCCACTTCCACATTCGCCATGTGCCTGGCGGCGCGTTCACCGACTGGCTGTTCGGCGCCGATCGCACCGGCACCGAGCTGACGGTTGCCGCGCCATTCGGCCAGTTCGCCCTCAATGATGGCCAGGCACCGATGCTGTGCATCGCCGGCGGCAGCGGGCTCGCTCCGATCGTCTCGATCCTGCAACAAGCGCTGGCAGCTGGCGGCACACGCCCCGTCCACCTGCTTTATGGCGCGCGCCAGCAGGCCAATCTTTATGCGCTCGACCAAATCGAGGCCTTGCGCAATCGCTGGCAAGCCCCGTTCACCTTCACCCCTGCCTTGTCCGAGGAAGACCTCGACAGTGACTGGGCCGGAGCGCGCGGACTGATTACCGAACAGATCGCCGGCATCACGAACCTGCTCGCCCACGAAGCCTATCTGTGCGGCCCGCCGGCGATGATCGATCAGGCCGAAGCACGGCTGATTGCCGCAGGTTTCGAACGTTCGGCCATTTCCGCGGACCGCTTTCTCGACCGGGGCAGCAGGGGATAAAAAGACGGGCGCCCGCAGAACGGGCGCCCGTTAAGGGTGGAGAGGCTGGTTGTAGGCTTAGCCTTCGGGACGTTTGCCGATGCCGATGCCACCGTCGCTGAGCAACACGGTTCCGGTCATGTAGGCAGAATCCCGGCGCGAAGCGAGCAAGGCATAAAGACCCGAATGATCGTCAGCTTCGGCGATCCTGCCCAGCGGCGTCATTGCGGCAATCATCGCATCGAGTCCTTCCATGTCCTCCATGTGGACATCGGCCGTGCCGCCTGCCTTGGTGCCGCCCAGCGGTGTACGGGTGCCGCCCGGCGCGACGCCGTTGACGCGGATGTCCGGGGTCAGTTCCCAGGCCAACTGGCGGATCAGACCCAAAACCGCGTGCTTCGACGCAACATAGGGTGTGCCGCCGCCGCCGGTGTAGAAGCTCGAAGTCGAGGCGGTGAAGATGATGCTGCCCTTGGTCTTCCTGAGTTCCGGAATGGCGGCCCGGGCGCCAAGGAAGTAGCCTTTGACGTTGACGCCAAAAATCTCGTCCAACGTTTCGGAGAGCTTGTCCGGATCCATGTCCGCCAGCGGGGTCATGTAATCCCAGATGCCGACATTGCCGACAAACACGTCGAGCTTGCCGAAGGTAGCCACGGTCGCCGCAACCGCGTTCTGGTTGTCGGAATAGTTGCGGACATCGCCCTCAACCACGACTATTCCTTTGCCATGCCGCATGCGCACCATGTCAGCTTGGTCGGCGTCCCTGACCAGGACGCCGACCCTTGCACCTTCTTCGATAAAGCGCGCGACGACCGCCGCGCCAATTCCGGTGGCACCGCCGGTCAGCAGTGCCACCTGTCCTTCGAGTCTTGCTGTCACATCGCTTCTCCCAATGATCGTTGCTAGCCGATCACTGATCGAACATTCCGGTGCGACCTTCCTGCAGGTTCACCACCACCGACTTGGTCTGGGTGTAGTGATTCAGCACTTCATGGCTGAATTCACGCCCGAAGCCGCTTTGCTTGTAACCGCCCAGCGGCATGTTGGCCTTCAGGTTGTAGTAACGGTTGATCCAAACCGTGCCGGTTTCGAGCTTGCGCGCAATCCGGTGGGCCCGGGCGATGTCCTTGGTCCAGACCCCGCCGGCCAGGCCGTAGGTCGTGTTGTTGGCCTGCGCCATCATGTCGTCTTCGTCGTTCCAGGTGATCACGCTGGTCACTGGACCGAAGATTTCCTCCTGCGCGATGCGCATGGTGTTCTTCACATTGGTGAAGATCGTCGGCTTGATGAAGTTGCCATCAGCCAGGTTGGCGGCATCCGAGCGGGTACCACCGGTAAGGACTTCCGCTCCTTCCTCGGTCGCGAGGCGAAGATAGCTTTCAACCTTGTCGAACTGCATCTTCGATGCCTGGGCGCCAAGCTGGGTGGCCATGTCGAGCGGATCGCCCTGGCGGATGCCTTCCAGCGCGGTCTTGAACTTGGCGAGGAACTCGTCCTGGATGGACTGGTGCAGGAACAGGCGCGAACCGGCCAGGCAGACTTCGCCCTTGTTGAGGACGGTCGACATGGTCGCGCTTTCCACCGCCGCGTCGATGTCGGCATCGCCGCACACGATGTGCGCCGACTTGCCGCCGAGTTCGAGCGTCTGCGGAATGATGTTGGCCGAGGCGTACTGGATGATCCGGCGCGCGGTGGCGACCGATCCGGTGAAGGCGACCTTGGCGACATCGGGGCTGGTAACCAGCGCCTCACCCACGTCGGCACCGTAGCCGGTGACTACGTTGATCACGCCCGGTGGCAGCAGATCGGCCATTTCCATGAAGAATTCGATCACCGAAAGGCAGACCGTCTCGGCCGGCTTGAGCACCACGGTGTTGCCCGAAGCCAGCGCAGGTGCGATCTTGCATGCCATCATCAGCATCGGCACGTTCCAGGGGATGATCTGCGCGCAGACGCCGAGCGGTTCGCGGTGAACGATGCCGACTGCGTCGGGATAATCGAGCGTCTGGCCGTGCAAGCCATAGGCGGCACCGGCGAACAGTTCGAACTGCCCGATCGTCTGCGGCATATCGAAATACATCGATTCGCGCATCGGCTTGCCGTTGTTGAGCGTTTCGAGGGTGGCATAATGCGAATGGCGGGCCTTCAGGCGGCGCGCGATTTCGATCAGGATGTCCTGACGCTCACCCGGCAGACTCTGCGACCACTTGGGGAACGCAGCCTTGGCGGCGGCAATCGCGCGTTCGATGTCCTTGGTGTTGCCCGCCTGAATCTTGGTCAGCACCTTGCCCGTCGAGGGATTGACCAGATCGATGGTCTTGCCGCTGTCTCCGGCGATCCATTCGCCGCCGATGTAGTGGCCATATTCCGATTTGATTCCGTATTCGTTTTCTGCACTCTTCAACTGCGTAGCCATGACAATTCTCCCTTAAATCTCATCCAACTTCGATCAGCAGATCGTTCAACGGATAGAGCCGGCACGCCAGTGCGTA
>JBEGJL010000318.1:0-3703 GCA_041184605.1 Pseudomonadota bacterium | reverse complement strand
ACGGGTGCGAGCGTCCAGCCTTGTGCCAACAGGGCCAGCGGGCGGCGAAAGGCGGTGCTGTCTGCCGCGCCACCATCGCGCAATGCCTCGTAGCCAAGCATCGCTGCGCCGACCGGACCGGTGATCCAGAGCGTATCGCCCAATTGAGCACCGCTGCGCGCCGGGACCGGGCAGTGGGTGGCACGCCCCAGGGCGGTCAGGCCCAGCACCTGTGCGCCGTTGCCGCCAATCGTGTCACCCCCCAGCAGGGGCACCCCATAGTGCCCGAGCACATCCTCCAGCCCGGCCAGAAAGCGGCTATCGTCCGCGCCAAACTGATAGCCCAGCAGCACGCCAAGCGGCTCTGCACCCTTGGCCGCCAGGTCCGACAGGTTGGAGGCAACCAGCTTCCAGGCGACGTCGGCGGGATCCTGTTCCGGCAGGAAATGGATACCCGCCGCCATGGCATCGTGGGTCAGGACCAAGGTCTCGGTGCCCAGGTCCAGCACGGCACAGTCATCAGCCAGCCCGCGTGCGGCGGGATGCGTGGCAAGACCACGCAGGGCAGCAATAAAGGCAGCCTCGCGGCTCAGCCCCGCACGTCCTTGGCCACGGCATCAAGCACGCCGTTGACGAATTTCGCCTCGCGCGCTTCGAAAAAGGCGTGGGCCACGTCGACATATTCGCTGATCGCGGTGCCGGTCGGCACGTCCGGGCGGGCCAGCAGTTCCCAAGCACCGGCGCGCAGGATCTGTAGCATGGTCCGGTCAAGCCGCTCCAGCTTCCAGCCTTCGGCCAGCCGTGCGGCGAGCAGGTCGTCGATTTCCTCGTAGCGTGCGATCACGCCGGTAACGATGGCATCGAAGAAGGCCACTTCGGCCTCGGCATACTGGTCGCCCTCGATTTCTGCGCCCAGACGATGGCGGTGGAATTCGTCCAGCAGTTGCGTCTGCGGGGTCCCTTCCATCGCGTGCTGGTACAGCGCCTGCACCGCCGCAAGACGGGCGGCGGGGCGGGCTTTGGCATTACTCATATTCCCAGTCTCACTTCGATCGAGCGCGCGTGGGCGGTCAGCCCTTCGGCGTTGGCCAGTTCCACCGCGGCCGGGCCAACGGCCTTGAGCGCCTTGGCATCCAGCTGGATGAAACTGGTGCGTTTCATGAAATCAAGCACCGACAGTCCCGATGAGAACCGCGCGCGGCGCCCGGTGGGCAGCACGTGATTGGGGCCGGCGACATAGTCACCGACCGCTTCCGGCGTCATCCGGCCCAGAAAGACCGAACCGGCATGGCGGATCTGGTCAAACAGCGCCTGCGGATTGTCGGTCGCAATCTGGACGTGTTCGGCGGCCAGGGCGTTGGCCAGCGCCGGGGCCTCAGCCTGCAAGTCGGCCACTTCGATGATCGTGCCGTGGGTATTCCAGCTCTCGCTCGCGACCTTGGCCGTTGGCAGCATGGCCAGTTCAACGCCGATCCGGTCCGCCACAGTGTCGGCGAAGACCGGATCGTCGGTGATAAGGATCGACTGGGCCGATGGATCATGCTCGGCCTGGCTCAGCAGGTCGGCCGCCGTCCATTCAGGATCATTCTGGCCATCGGCGATCAGCAGGATTTCGCTTGGCCCGGCCACCATGTCGATCCCGACCACGCCAAACAGCTGCCGCTTGGCTTCGGCCACCCAGGCGTTGCCGGGGCCGACAATCACGTCGACCGGCCTGATCCGTTCGGTGCCATAGGCGAGCGCGCCCACGGCCTGGGCCCCGCCGATCCGCCAAACCTCATCCACGCCCGCCAGATGCGCGGCAGCCAGGACCAGCGGATTGACCTGTCCCTTGGGGCAGGGGGTGACAACGACCAGCCGCTGCACCCCGGCAACCTTCGCCGGGATGGCATTCATCAGCAGTGACGAGGGATAGGCTGCGCGGCCACCCGGCACATAAAGCCCTGCCGCATCAACCGCGCTCCACCGCGCGCCCATGCGCACGCCGTGCTTGTCCTGTTCGTCGCGGTCGCTCGGCTTCTGGCCTTCGTGGAAGGCGCGGATCCGCTTGGCGGCCAGTTCCAGTGCGGCGCGCAGGTCTGGCGTCAGGTTGTCAAACGCCTCGCGGCAGGTCGCAGCGTCGATCTGCCAATCGGCATCGCTGGCCAGCTCATGCTGGTCAAATTTGCGGGTCAGCTCGACCAGCGCCGCATCGCCGCGGCCGCGGACATCATCGAGGATGATCTGCACGTCGCGGCTGACGTTCTCATCGCTTTCGCGCCGGTCAGCGACCAGCTTGCGAAAGGCGGCGTCAAAGCCGGGGTCGCGGGTGTTCAGGCGCAGCATCAAGCGGCCTCTGCCGGGGTGGCGAGAGCGCGAAAGGCCTCAACCAGCGCGCCAACGCGGGCATCGGTCTTGAGCGCGGCGCGGTTGACGATCAGCCGGGCCGAAATTTCCAGGATCGTGCTGGTTTCAACCAGCCCGTTGTCCTTCAGCGTGCGCCCGGTCGAAACCAGGTCAACGATCCGGCTGGCCAGGCCGAGGCCGGGGGCCAGCTCCATCGCGCCGTTCAGCTTCACCACTTCGGCCTGCACACCCATCCGCTCAAAATGCTTGCGCGTCAGGTTCGGGTACTTGCTGGCAACGCGCAGGTGGCTGCTGAGTGGCGCGCCGACCTGGCCGACCGGCTCGGCAACCGAAAGGCGGCAATGGCCAATCGCGAGGTCAACTGGCGCGTAAAGGTCAGGATAGGCGAATTCTTCAACCACGTCAGAACCGACGATCCCGACCTGCGCCGCGCCGTGGGCGACGAAGGTGGCCACGTCAAACGCGCGCACGCGGATCACGCGCATGTCAGATCCTTCGCAGGCAAAGGAAAGCGCGCGGTTGCCCTTGTCGTGGAACCCCGCCTCTGGCACCACACCGGCGCGGGCCATAAAAGGCAGCGCCTCGTCCAGAATGCGGCCCTTGGGCACGGCGAAGGTCAGCGGGTTCGACATAGCGCGCGCCTTAGGGAAGGCGGGCGAAAAGGGCAAGGATCGGCGATGACCAAGGGCTATCAGTTCATCGATATCAACGCGAAGGGCGAGGGGATCGTCGTCGCGGCCTTTGACAACCAGGTGGCCTATTGCACCCAGGCCGGGGCGACCGTGACCGCGAGGGTTGTTGCCGCGCTGCGTGATCTGCTGGAACGGGGCGAGCCGGGTCGCCTGCTCGATGCCATCCGCGCCTGGCCGGGTGCGCCGCTGGCCGACGCCCTGCCACTGCGGATCGCGGGCGGTATCCACGCCCTCCATCTCAAGGGTGCCGAGCCAGGCTTGGCGGCGATTTACGAGGATCGTGCCGGGGTTGACGATGCCGCCATCGTTGCCGCGGCGATCCGCGCGCATGAAGTGGAGTTGCTACCGTGGCTCGACGGCCCGCCGCAAACCAACGAGGCGGGCCGCTCCAGCAATTTCATCGCCGCGATGCTGTGGTTGGCGGAGCAGGGCCTGCCGCCGCGCTTCCAATGCCTTGAGATTGGCTCCAGCGCGGGGATCAACCTGATGCTCGATCGCTATCACTATGATTTGGCCGGGGTGCAGGTCGGGCCAGAGCCAGGGGCGATGCGGTTCCAGCCCGAATGGCAGGGCAATTCCCCACCAGACCGCGCAATCGAGATTGTTTCGACCAAGGGTTGCGATGTCGCCCCGGTTGATCTGACTGATCCGGCCCAGGCGCTGCGGCTAAAGGCCTATATCTGGCC
>JBEGJL010000317.1:0-3805 GCA_041184605.1 Pseudomonadota bacterium | reverse complement strand
ACACCAGCCCGCTCCCCCGGCCACCCATAGGGTACCATGCAGGGTGGTCGGGCCGGGGGAGCGGGCTGGTGTTGTGCCAGGCCAAGCCAAGGCTTGGCCGATCCAGGCATTCTCGACTCTCATGGCTTCCAGTCCAGGAACGCGCGGAGCAGGGCAAGGCCATAGGCCTGGCTCTTTTCCGGATGGAACTGCACCCCCATAATCGTGTCGCGGCCGACGGCAGCAACAAGCCCGCCGCCGTGATCAGTCATCGCCAGGGCGTGATGCCCGTCATCCGGCACGAAGTGGTAGGAGTGCAGGAAATAGGCCTCGCCACTTTCCAGCAAGGGTGCCTGCGGGCGGACGATCACGTCGTTCCAACCCATATGCGGCACCTTGATCGCCGGGTCAGTCCGCTCGATCAGCCGCACTTCGCCGCCGATCCAGTCCAGCCCCGGGGTGGTGCCGTGCTCAACCCCGCGCGAGGCGAGCAGTTGCATGCCGACGCAGATGCCAAGGAACGGCGCGGAGCCGACGAGCACGCGCTCCGCCATTGCCTCGACCAGGTGCGGGATAGAGCGCAGCCCTTCCGCACAGGCCTTGAAGCTGCCCACGCCGGGAAGGACGATGCGATCAGCTGCGCGAACCACGTCAGGATCAGCGGTGACCTGCACTCCGTCAGCCCCAGCGGCTTTCAGCGCGTTTGCCACCGAGTGAAGATTGCCCGCGCCGTAATCAATCAGCGCGAGAACCTCAGCCACCGAGCTGGCCCTTGGTGCTGGGAATCGCCCCGCCCTTGCGCGGGTCAAGCTCCACCGCCTGCCGCATCGCTCGGGCAAAGCCCTTGTAGATGCCTTCGCAGATGTGATGGTTGTTGGTGCCGTAAAGCAGCTCGATATGCAGGGTTATCCCAACCGCCTGGGCGATCGATTGGAACCAGTGCTCAAACAGCTCGGTATCCATTTCACCCAGCCGTTCCTGGGTGAACTTGGCATTCCAGACCAGCCAAGGGCGACCCGAAATGTCGAGCGCGACGCGGGCCAGCGCCTCGTCCATTGGGCTAAAGGCGGTGCCATAACGACCGATCCCGGCCTTGTCGCCCAGGGCCTCGGAAATGGCCTGGCCGATCGCGATGGCGCTGTCTTCGGTCGTGTGATGCTGGTCGACGTGCAGATCGCCCTTCACATGGCACGTGATGTCGATCAGCGAGTGGCGGCTGAACTGCTCGATCATGTGATCAAGGAAGCCGATGCCGGTGCTGACATCATAAGAGCCGGTCCCGTCGAGGTTCACTTCGACGAGGATGTCGGTCTCGTGGGTCTTGCGGGCGATCCGTCCGGTGCGCATGTGGCAGGCCTATAGGCCGGAAATGCGCGGGTGCAAGCGGTTTGCCCTTGACCGGCGCAATGGGCATAGCCACTTGTGAAGTCATGACCGACAATGCGCCCGACAGCCTGATCCCCTATGACGAAATCGTGCAGGAAGCCCTGCGCGCGGTGGTGGGCCGCGTACTGGGCGAGATCGTGGCCAGCGGCGGAACCCTGCCGGGCGAGCATCACTTCTACATCACCTTCAAGACCGGAGCACCGGGTGTCTCGATCCCGCAGCATCTGAAAGAGCGCTTCCCGGACGAGATGACGATCGTGCTGCAAAACAAATTCTGGGATCTCGGCGTGGATGAACAGGGCTTTACCGTGGGGCTGACCTTTAATCAGATCCCGGCCAAGCTGGACGTGCCGTTCAGCGCGATCACTGCCTTCGTCGATCCGTCGGTAGATTTCGGGCTGCAGTTTCAGGCAGTCGGTCAGGACATCGAACCCGAAGCCCACGACGATGCCGAGAACGATACGCCCATCGCTACTGAGAGCGAACCGGGCTCGAACGTCGTCTCGGTCGATTTCGGACGCAAGAAATGACCTCGCCCGATCGCCTGCTGGCCCGCCTGGCCCGGCAGGGAGGGGGGCGGTTGCTGAACTCTGCGATCGACCGGGTGCTTCCTGACACCCCCGCAGAGATGACGGCCAAGCATAACCTGTTTGCGGGCCTGGCCGGGGCAATGGCAATGCGTGTCGCGACCCGCTCGGTTCCTGGCGCAATTGTGGTCACCTCGGGCCTGCTGGCCAAAAAGCTCTATGACCGGCGCAAGGCCCGCAAGGGCAAGGCCGCAGCGACAGGGCAAAACAAAGCCCCAAAGGCTTGATTGCCCGCCCGCCATGCGCGAATGGAGCGCATGGACCAAGTCGCAACCACCACCGGTGACACCCTTCAGCGTCGCGGGCTGATGCTCATCCTTTCCTCGCCTTCGGGTGCGGGAAAGACCACGATCAGCAAGATGCTGCTGACCCGCGATGGCGCCATCAACCTGTCGGTCTCCGTGACCACCCGGCCAATGCGCCCGGGTGAGGTTGACGGGAAGGACTATATCTTCGTCGACCAGCCCACCTTCGATAAGATGGTAGAGGAAGAGCATTTCCTCGAATGGGCCACGGTCTTCGGCCATTCCTATGGCACCCCCAAGGCCCAGGTGAAGGCCGGCCTGCGCGAAGGCCGCGATTTCCTGTTCGATATCGACTGGCAGGGCACCCAGCAGCTCTATCAAAAGCTGGAAACCGACGTGGTCCGTGTCTTCCTGTTACCGCCCAGCATTGATGAGCTGCGCCGCCGCCTGACGGGTCGCGGAACCGACAGTGCGGAAGTGATTGCAGCGCGGATGGAGCGCGCCCAGGCCGAAATCAGCCACTGGGATGGCTATGATTATGTCGTGGTCAACGACGATATCGAGGCCTGCTATGACAAGGTCCTCGAGATCCTCCACGCCGAACGCATGAAGCGCGCCCGCCAGACCGGGCTGATCGGCTTTGTCCGGGAATTGATGAAGGGGTGACCCCCGGGGCTTAGTGCCCCGAGGGATCGTTGAATTCTTCGGGAACCCAGGCGTTGACGATGCCACCATCGATCGGGATCGTCGTGCCGACAACATAGTCGCCCGCCCGGCTGGCAAGATAGATCGCACCCGCGGCCATGTCCTCGGCCACGCCCACACGCTTGTAGGGGATGCCCTTGGCCGAACCTTCGGGGTTCTTGGCCGCGGCTTTGTTCATCTCACTCGGGAAGGCGCCCGGCGCGATGCCGGTGCAGACGATATTGTCCTTGATCAGCCGGGCGGCCATCCGCTTGGTCAGATGGATCACCGCCGCCTTCGAGGCCTGGTAGGAATAGGTTTCCCACGGGTTCGGGCGCAGACCGTCGATCGAGGCGATGTTGATCACCTTGGCCGGGGCCTGGAACGTGCCCGCCGCCTTGAGCAAGCCGTGCAACTGCTGGGTGAGGAAGAACAGGCTCTTGACGTTAAGGTCCATCACCTTGTCCCAGCCGGCTTCGGGGAACTGGTCAAACTCCGCCCCCCAGGCCGCACCGGCGTTGTTCACCAGGATGTCTAGCTTGCTCTCACGCGCAGCGATCTCGCTCACCACGCGCTTGAGGTCTTCCATCTGGCTGAGATCGCCCGGCAGGCCGATCACCTTGCCCGGATAGGCCGCTTCAAATTCGGCAATCGTCTCGGCAATCTGCTCGCGCTTGCGGGCCGTGATGTAGACGCGGGCGCAACCGGCGGCGAGATAGCCTGCGAGGATCATCTTGCCGATCCCCCGGCTCCCGCCGGTGATCAGGGCAACCTTGCCTTCCAGGCTGAACAGTTTGCTGAAGTCCATCTGCTTGCTCCTCAGTAGCCGCTCAGCTGCGCAACGCGCTCGGCATGGTAGTACAGGTCGCCCATGAATTCGGCCAGGGCGCGGTCGCGCTTCATATAGAGGCCGATGTCGTACTC
>JBEGJL010000316.1:0-4254 GCA_041184605.1 Pseudomonadota bacterium | reverse complement strand
GGTCCGGCCCCTTGATTCCGCAGTGCAGCAAAGTCAACCTGAGGGTCAGGCTATTCCGATGAACCGTTCACCGTTCGCGATGTCCAGTTCGACAATCCACAGGTCGGGGTCCTGATCGCTGCGCCGATCAAGCCATTCCTGCAATTCGCTTTTGTTGTCCGAGTCAGTCCGCGACAGTACCCATTCACGGGTGCCGTCAGCTTGGGGCATCCGTTCATAAACCCGCGCATTTCCGCCGCGTTCAAGCATGACAAGCAGCACTGTCCCGGCATCGGGCTCACCCTTGTGGAGCACACTGGCAAAGCCGCCCTCGGCCCCGACCCGGCGAATCAGCGCCCCGACCTCAAGGTGGGCGGGAAGGCGGGGCTCGCTGCTCAGCCTGCCGCCGCCTGCATGCCAGCGGCATAGCCGGGAAGCCCCGACAGGGCGATCCGGCTGCGCATGAAGGTGCCGGTGCCGCGGCCAATCTCTTCCCCCTCGGCATCGACCAGCCGGCTTTCCGCCACCAGCACCCGCTTGCGCCCAGAAACCCAGCGCCCCTCGGCCACCACCCGACCGGCGCGGACGGGCTTGGTGAAGTGGAGGTTGAAGGCCGTGGTCAGCAAAAAGCGATCGCTGACCATGGTATTGGCGGCATAGAAGGCCGCATCATCCAACATCTTGAAATAGATCGTGCCATGCGCCGCACCGGCGGCGTGGAAACAGGATTCATCGACCGTGAAGGCAATTCGCGCCGCACCTTCGCCGGTAACGGTGAGTTCGGAATCAAACAGCCGGTTGACCGGTGCCGAAGCATAGAGGCTTTCCAGCGCGCGCCAGTGGACAGCAGCGCCGCTGGGTGTTGGCTCAGGCAGCGTTGCGGTCGATGACATTGGCAAGCAGGGCGTAAAGCGCCTCAGCCCCCGGCGCTTCGGCCAGGGCGGCGTGCATGGCGTCGTCACGCATCATGCGGCTGATCGCGGCGAGCGCGTGAAGGTGCGCCGCCCCTGCCGACTCCGGCGAGAGCAGGCCAAACACCAGTCCCACGGGCATCCCATCAGCCGCGTCAAACGCAACCGGGGCATCAAGCCGCAGGAACACCGCCACCGGGCGCGGCAAACCCGGCAGGCGGGCGTGCGGGATCGCGACACCGCGACCAAACCCGGTGCTTCCCAGCCGCTCACGCTCTTCGATCCGTTCAAGCACAACGACCGGGTCAAGCCCGTAAACAGAGGCGAATCGCTGCGAAAGCTGCTCAAGAATTGCCTGTTTGCTGTCAGCCGCCACAGTGGCGACAGCATCGGGCGAGAGCGTGAAAAGTCCGGTCATGGCAGTGGAATATGTCCGAAACTGGTGGGCTTGGCGCGACCAAGGGGGTAAGGGCGGCGGAATCGCGTCCGCACCATCAACCCCTCACCCTCACCAAAGGTTGCGGCGGCCCATAGCCCCTTGGTCAGGAAGGTTCAACCCATCCGATCGAGCCATCCCCGCGCCGGTAAACCATATTGTGCTTGCCGGTGCCCGCATTCTTGAACAGCAGGGCGTTGGTGTTGCGCAGATCAAGCATCATCACCGCGTCCGATACGGTCGCTTCGGGAACATCGACCCGGGTTTCCGCGATCACCACCGGGGCGTCGATCGTCACTTCCTCAACCTCGGCATCGGGCTCCACGAAGACGGTATAGGCCGCTTCCTCGGTCTTAACGGCGTGCAGGGCGGCTTCGTGACGGTCCTTCAGGCGGCGCTTGTAGCGACGCAGCTGCTTGTCGATCTTTTCGGCAGCCTGATCAAAAGCAACGTGGGCATCATGGGCGATTCCCGCGCCCTTCAGCACCAGCCCTTGCATGACATGGGTAACGATATCGGCCCGGAAAGCCCCGGCCGGGGCGCGGTTGAAGGTAATGGTCGAGGACAGCGCACGCGAGAAGTACTTGCCAACAATCCCGGACAGCCGTTCCTGGGCATGGGCCTGAAGTGCCTCACCCGTCTCAATCTGGTGGCCGGAAACGCGGATATCCATAAGACTTCTCCTCCGTATCAACCCGACCTGCTCAAGACCTCCAGAGTGGCTCCTTGAGCGTGTCGAGAAACTGGGCGTGGGCGGCGAGTTCCGCCTCACTTGGCGCGTGCGGCCGGGCGGCTCGGAACGGCCGCTCGCGCTGAATCCGGGCGACCGGCTCGGCCAGATCGGACCCGACCGATTCAGCCGCGAGTTCCAGCCCGATCTGCCGCCCACCGGTCAGCTCAACATAGACCTGCGCCAGCAGTTCCGCGTCAAGCAATGCGCCGTGCAGCGTGCGGTGGCTGCGGTCGATGCCGTAGCGGGTGCAAAGCGCGTCGAGTGAATTCTTCGCACCGGGATGGCGGATCCGCGCAAGCGCCACCGTATCGATCATCCGTTCGCGGCCGAGCGGATCGAGACCGCACTTTTCCAGCTCCATGTTGATGAAGCCGAAATCGAACCCGGCATTGTGTGCGACCAGCATCGAATCGCCGATGAATTCGAGGAATTCAGCGGCCTTTTCATGAAAGCGCGGCTTGTCCGACAGGAAGGTGGCGGACAGGCCGTGCACCGCCTCGGCAGCGGCGGGCATGTCGCGGTCAGGATTGAGATAGCAGTGGAACGTGGCGCCGGTGGTCACCCGGTTGATCATTTCAACGCAGCCGATTTCCACCAGCCGGTCACCGCTCCTGGGATCAAGCCCCGTGGTTTCGGTGTCGAAAATGATTTCACGCATTACCGGACTGATATCGGCCCCGTTTTCACGACTGGCAAGGGGTCGACTCGACTAAATCTGCTTCGAAATGATTGTATGGACCAGCTGCTGTACCGCGTGCCGGGTTTCGGCGAGCGAAGTGCCGGTATCGATGACATGGTCCGCTCGTGCCCGCTTTTCGGCATCGGGCACTTGCAGCTTCAGGATCTGGGCAAATTTTTCCTCGGTCATGCCTGGCCGGGCGAGCACCCGTTCGCGCTGTTGCGCATAGGGTGCCGAGACGACGGCGACGGCATCGAGTCCGTGATTGCCGGTCTTTTCGAACAGCAGCGGAATGTCGAAGACGATCAGTGGCGCAGTGGCATTATCCGCCAGGAAGGCCCGGCGCATTTCGGCGACTTCGGGATGGACGATCGATTCAAGCAGCTTGAGCGCCGCGGGGTTGCCGAACACCGCCGCACCCAGCTTTTGCCGGTCGACACCTTGCGGTCCGGTCGTTCCCGGAAAAGCCCGCTCAATCGGGCCCAGGCAGGCACCGCCCGGTCCCTGCAGCTCATGCACGGCGGCATCAGCATCAAACACCGGCACGCCAAGCCCCCGCAGCATGGCAGCAACGGCTGACTTGCCCATGCCGATCGAGCCGGTCAGGCCAAGGATGAAGGGGCCGCTCATTGCGTCATCGCCCTCCGCAATTCCGCATCCCGGTCCCGTGGTGCCGGCGCGCCAAAGAACTTTTCGAAAGCGACAGCGGCCTGCCCGATCAGCATGGCCAGCCCGTCGATTGTCTGAAGACCCTGCGCGCGGGCCTGTTGAAGCAGGGCCGTATCGGCGGGCGAGGTGACAATGTCATAGACCGTGACATTGCCGAGGAACCCACCCCACGGCAGGTCCAGCGGCGCATGGCCGGTCATGCCAAGCGGCGTGGCATTGATGATCAGGCTGAACACCTCTGGATCGGCCGGGCGCAGCGGGCCGGGCTTAAGTTCGGCAATATCGATCAGAAATTCCGGGTCATCGCCCAGATAGCGGCCGAATTCGGCCTTGGCCTTGGCCGGGTTGCGGCTGATCGACCAGATCATGAATTCGGCATGGAACAGCGCATCGATGATCGCCCGCGCCGCGCCGCCGGTGCCGATCACATAGGCAAAGCGATAGGGCTCAACGCCCAGCAGCGGCCGGACCGGTTCCAGGAAGCCCGGTGCATCGGTGTTGTAGCCGGTCAGGCTGCCATCGGCTTCACGCACCACGGTATTGACCGCACCAATCCGCACCGCTTCGGGATCGATCCGATCGAGCAACGGCATGATCGCCTGCTTGTGCGGCATGGTCACGTTACACCCGCGCCATGAAGCATCGCCGCGCCGCTCGGCCAGGTAACCGGCAAGGCCGTCTGCCGTAACATGGCAGCGATGATATTCGGCATCGATCCCCAACAGCCCCAGCCAGAAGCCGTGAATCACCGGGCTTTTCGATTGGACAATCGGATCACCGATCACTTCCGCATAAGGTTTGGTCATGCTGGCAGCACACCCCTTTGGCGGAGCGCGCCCAGGACTGG
>JBEGJL010000315.1:0-3405 GCA_041184605.1 Pseudomonadota bacterium | reverse complement strand
GACCACGCGGAAGCGCTGGCCCTCCCGCATCAGGTCGGCCCGGATCGCGCCGCGCGGTTCGAGCGTGGGGAGCGGGACAACCCCTGCCTCCACCACTGTAATGTCGCGCCGGACCAGCAGGGCATTGCCGTGCCAGCCGAGCGAATCCGGGCGATGGTTCAGCGCGACCGGGCGCCAGGGGGTGTAATCCTCAATCGTTTCGCGCGGGATCACGCTTTCGCGCCGCCCGATCCGGCGGTCCGCCTCTTGCAGGGCAATCACGTCCGCATCGATTTCGCGCAGCACGGCCAGGATCCGGTCGGGATCGCGCCGCCGGTCGGTGCCGACCGCCTTGTGGATGTTATAGCTGGCGAACTTGAGCCGCACCGGAGTGCTATTCACCCGCGATATAGCGATCGGTCGCCCGCGTCGGCAGGCCGTCGATCGAACGGGTCCGGCTGCCTACCTTGGCTTCCCACTTCGCCGGGTCGCTCTGCGCATGGTATTTGACCAGCGTCTCGCGCTCCTTGTCGAGCTGCATGACGGGAACGCCCCAGCCGCACGAGGTCTGGACGCTTTCCACCGCAATGTCGAAGATCTGGCGGGTGCCGGGCAGCAGGGTGAAGTGCCCCGCCAGCTCAGCCCAATCCGCATCCTGCGGCAGGACCGGACGCCCCCGCCCGTAAATCCGCAGGATCAGCGCGGGCTGGTCAAAATTGCACATCATGATGGTGATGCGGCCATCGGCGGCGAGATGGGCGTGGGTCTCGTTGCCCGATCCACCGAGGTCGAGATAGGCGACCCGGTTGGGGCCCAGCACCTTGAAACTGTCGGCCAGACCCTTGGGGCTGAGGTTGATCCGCCCTTCGCTTGCGGCTGTGGCAACGAAATAGACCGCCTGCCGGGCGATCATCGCTTCGTGGTCGGGCGTGATGTGATCGGTGAAGTCCATGGCCCGAACCTAGGCCTGCCGCGGAACTTCGGTCAACGCTCCTTGGTGGCCGAGAAGACCAGATCGGGGTTCTTTTCTTGCTGGTAGCCGACATCCCAGGCCGAACGCGCCATGAAGACCGGATCGCCATCGCGGTCCTTGGCCAGGTTGGACAGGTTGAAATCGGCAAAGGTCTTGAGCGCGGCCTCGCTGCCCTTGAGCCAGCGCGCGGTATCAAAGGGCGATGCCTCCAGCATGGCTTCCACCTTATATTCAGCCTCCAGCCGGCTGATCAGCACGTCAAGCTGCAGCTGGCCGACCACGCCGACGATCCACTGCGCGCCGATTTCCGGGTAGAACACCTGGATCACGCCTTCTTCGGACAGGTCATCCAGTGCCTTGCGCAGCTGCTTGGTTTTGGTTGGGTCCTTCAGCGCCACGCGGCGCAGGATTTCCGGGGCGAAATTGGGCAGGCCGGTAAAGCGGACCTTGTTGGTCTCGCTCAGGGTATCGCCCACCCGCAGCGTACCGTGATTGGGGATGCCGATGATATCGCCGGGTTCGGCGCTGTCGGCAATCTCGCGGTCCTGTGCGAAGAACAGGATCGGCGAATGGATCGCGATCGGCTTGCCCAGCGCCGAGGGGGTCAGTTTCATGCCGCGCTTGAAGGTACCCGATACCAGCCGCATGAAGGCGATCCGGTCACGGTGCATGGGGTCCATGTTGGCCTGGACCTTGAAGATGAACCCGGTCACTTCCTTGCCATCAGGCTGGATGGTACCCTGCTCACTCGGTTGCGGGCGCGGCGGCGGGGCATAATTGGCAATCGCCTCGATCAGTTCGGTCACGCCGAAGTTCTTGAGCGCCGATCCGAAATAGACCGGGGTCAGATCGCCATTGCGATAGGCTTCAAGGTTGAATTCGGGATAGCCGGCCTGGGCCAGCTCCACCTCTTCCGCCACGTCGGCCGGAAGCTCGGCCTTCTCACGCTTGCCGAGGAATTCCTTGCTGTCGCCTTCGGGCCGGCTGATCTCGCCTGTAGCGAAATCGAGCACGCCCTGGAAGGTGCCGCCCAGACCAACCGGCCAGGCCATCGGGCAGACATCAAGCGCCAGCGCATCGGCCACTTCATCCAGCGTCTCGAACGGCGATCGGCCCTCGCGGTCAACCTTGTTGACGAAGGTGATGATCGGCACCGACCGCAGGCGGCAGACCTCGAACAACTTGCGGGTCTGCGGCTCGATGCCTTTCGCGGCGTCGATCACCATGATTGCGGAATCGACGGCGGTAAGCGTGCGATAGGTGTCTTCGGAAAAGTCCTCGTGTCCCGGCGTGTCGAGCAGGTTGAAGGTAACTCCGTCACGCTCGAAGGTCATGACCGAGCTGGTCACCGAAATCCCGCGCTGCTGCTCGATCTTCATCCAGTCCGACCGCGCCCGCCGCGCCGCCCCGCGCGCCTTTACCTCACCCGCCAGGTGGATCGCCCCGCCCTGCAACAGCAGCTTCTCGGTCAGCGTGGTCTTACCCGCGTCAGGGTGCGAAATGATGGCAAAGGTGCGGCGATTGGACATGGTCGCGCGCCTTAGCGGGGTGGGGGCGGTAGGTCTATCCCAACCCATCCCGCAGCAGGGCATTGGCTGTCGCAGCCACGGCATCGAGGTCTGCCTGCGGGTCCATCACGCCGAAGCGCAGGCCCAGGAACACGTTCATGCCCATGATTGCCCAGGCGTGGGCTTCGCTGGGTTCGACGGCCAGCTCGCCCTTGGCGCGGGCGGCTTGCAGGCGTTCGAGGATGCGGGTGGCGGTGGTTAGGTAGTGGGCCTGCCAATCCTCGGGCGCGACGAATTCGGCTTCGTCGATGATCCGGTAGATTTCCTTGTGGTCGCGCGCAAAGTCCAGAAAGGCCTTCAAAGCCAGCCCTTCCGCCGCCAGGGCCCCGCCCTGATGGCCGCGCAGCACCGGGGCGACGTGATCGCGAACCCGGCCGCTCATGTCCTGGACCAGGGCTTTGAACAGCGCCTCCTTGCTTTCGAAATAGGTATAGAAGCTGCCCAGGGCGACACCGGCGCGCTGGGTGATCGAGACGATCGAGCTTTCGTGAAAGCCCTTGTCACCAAATTCGGCAGCGGCGGCATCAAGGATCGCGCGCTGTGTGCGGCGCCCGCGCTCGGTGCGCGGCTCACGCGGCAGAGTGACCGCTGCGTCCATTGACTTGCTCCCCATCCGGCGGGCGGTGCGACCCGCCGCTGTGGCACTTGGGCCACGTTTCCCCACCATTCGCGCTTCCTTTCGCTCGACGCAAGCATAGAGAAGTTGAAAGTTGGTTCAACTTTTATATAAGGCGCGTCAGGAGCCTGGGGCCACCGGCCTCACGGCAGAGGATTTTTTGGGAGGAACCCACCGATGCGTACCACTGCCTTGCTTTGCCGTGCCTCGCTGATTGCCAGTGCCTTTGCCGGTCTTTCGACCCCGGCCTTCGCCCAGGAAGGCGCCAG
>JBEGJL010000314.1:0-2611 GCA_041184605.1 Pseudomonadota bacterium | reverse complement strand
GCCATTGGCCTTGTGCTTCATGGCCACGTCATAGATCGGGGCGATCTCTGCGCCAAAGCGGCTCATGCCGCCTTCAACGCCGGGGACCATTTCGTTCTTGATGCGGATATTGGCAAAGGTGCCGCGCATCATCACTTCGTGGTGGCCACGGCGGGCACCGTAAGAGTTGAAGTCTGCCTTGGCGACCTGATGTTCCATCAGCCACTGGCCCGCCGGGCTATCGGCCTTGATGTTGCCAGCCGGGCTGATGTGATCGGTGGTGATCGAATCGCCCAGGATCGCCAGCGGCTTTGCCCCGAGAATGTCGGTTACCGGCGCCGGGGTCATCGACATGCCTTCGAAGTAGGGCGGGTTGGCAACATAGGTGCTGCCGGCGCGCCACGAATAGGTTTCCGAACCCGTCACGTTGATCGCCTGCCAGTGCGCATCGCCCTTGTAGACGTCAGCATAGCGGGCCTGGAACATCTCGCGCGTAACGCAGGCGTTCATGGTTTCGGCTACTTCCAGGTTGGTCGGCCAGATGTCCTTGAGGAACACGTCCTGGCCGTCCTTGCCCTTGCCAATCGGGGTGGTGACGAAATCGTCGATCACCGTGCCCTTCAGCGCATAGGCTACAACCAGCGGCGGGCTGGCAAGGAAGTTGGCGCGCACATCGGGGCTGACGCGGCCTTCGAAGTTGCGATTGCCCGAAATGACGGCGGCGGCGACCAGGCCGTTATCGTTGATCGCCTTGCTGATCGGTTCGGCCAGCGGCCCCGAGTTGCCGATGCAGGTGGTGCAGCCATAGCCGACCAGGTTGAAGCCGATGTTGTCGAGGTGCGATTGCAGCCCGGCCTTTTCGAGATAGTCGGTGACCACCTGCGATCCGGGGGCGAGCGAGGTCTTGACCCACGGCTGCGGCTTCAGGCCCAGTTCGTCCGCCTTCTTGGCGACGAGGCCAGCGGCAACCAGCACGCCGGGGTTCGAAGTGTTGGTGCAGCTGGTGATCGCGGCGATCATCACGTCGCCATCGCCCACGGTGAAGTCCTTGCCTTCCACCGGAACGCGGGCGTTGGTCTTCTTGTAGGTTTCGGCCATGTCCTTGGCGAAAACATCGTCGACCTCTTCCAGGTTGACGCGGTCCTGCGGACGCTTCGGCCCGGCGAGCGAGGGGACGACGGTGCCCATGTCGAGCTCAAGCGTGCTCGAGAAGACGAATTCCGCGTTGGGATCGATCCAGAAGCCCTGCTCCTTGGCATAGGCTTCGACCAGCGCGATCTGGCTTTCCTCGCGCCCGGTCAGGCGCAGGTAATCCAGCGTCTTGTCGTCGATCCCGAAGAAGCCGCAGGTCGCGCCATATTCCGGTGCCATGTTGGCCAGGGTCGCGCGGTCAGCCAGGCTGAGCGAGGCAAGGCCCGGGCCATAATATTCGACAAAGCGGCCAACCACGCCATGCTTGCGCAGCATGTTGGTGCAGGTCAGCACCAGGTCGGTCGCGGTCACGCCTTCGCGCAGGGCGCCGGTCAGTTTGAAACCGACCACTTCGGGGATCAGCATCGATACCGGCTGGCCCAGCATGGCGGCTTCGGCTTCGATCCCGCCAACGCCCCAGCCCAGCACGCCAAGGCCATTGATCATGGTCGTGTGGCTGTCTGTGCCGACGCAGGTATCCGGATAGGCAATCGTTGCGCCGCTGGCGTCCTTGCTGGTCCACACCGCCTGGGCGATGTTTTCCAGGTTCACCTGATGGCAGATGCCGGTGCCCGGCGGCACGGCGTAGAAGTTGTTGAGCGACTTGGACCCCCACTTAAGGAAGTCATAGCGCTCCATGTTGCGGTGGTATTCAATCTCAACGTTTTCCTGGAACGCCTTGGGGTGGCCGAATTCATCGACCATGACCGAGTGGTCGATCACCAGGTTGACCGGCACCAGCGGGTTGATCTTGCTGGTATCGCCGCCCAGCTTGGCAATGGCATCGCGCATCGCGGCCAGGTCAACCACGCAGGGCACACCGGTAAAGTCCTGCAACAGCACGCGGGCCGGGCGGTACTGGATTTCCTCGGTCGATTCCTTGGGGTTCTTCTGCCAGTCGATCACGGCCTTGACGTGATCGGTTGAGACGGTGAAGCCGCCGTCTTCAAAGCGCAGCAGGTTTTCCAGCAGGACCTTCATCGAGAAGGGCAGGCGGCTGACATCGCCCAGCTTGGCCGCAGCCTTCTTCAGCGAATAATAGGCATAGTCCTTGCCGCCGACGTTCAGCGTGCTGCGCGTCCCGAGGGTGTCCTGTCCGACCTGGGTCATCCCGCATATACTCCTGTTGGTGGTGCCCGTCTGCGCGCACGCCCCTTTCGCGGGTGCAGCCGAGCCGTATCGGCGCCGCCGATGCGCGGGTTTTGGCAGAAGGTCAAGGGGCTGGGCCGGGAATCCCGGCCAGAGCGGATTAAAGCGTCGTCTGCTCGGTGTGCACCGATGCCGCCTTGCGTGCAGCGATCCAGCAGCCGATCACGATCAGCGCGACCCCTGCCAGGGTCTCGACCGCAACCGGCTCGGCAAATACCAGCCAGCCGAACAGGGCCGCCCAGATGAAGGCTGTGTATTCGATCGGCAGCAAGGCCTGGGCCTCCGCTCGGCC
>JBEGJL010000313.1:0-2802 GCA_041184605.1 Pseudomonadota bacterium | reverse complement strand
CCCGCAAATCCTGATGGTTGAACGCTCAACCACGATGAAGTTCGCCGGAGGTGCAGCGGTGTTTCCCGGCGGCCGGGTGGATGATGCGGATCGGGCGCTGGCCGCTGTGCTGGGCGCAATGGAAGAGGATGACCTGCACGAACTTGCGGCGCGGATCGCGGCCGTGCGCGAGACCCTTGAAGAAACCGGGCTGGTCGTAGGCATTCGGCAGCGACCTTCGCTCGACGAAGCGCGCCGCGCCCGGGAAATCCTGCTGGCCGAGGGCACGCTTGCCCCCACCTTGGACGCAATGGGTTGGGAGCTCGATCTCGAAGCCTTGGTGCCGTTCGCACGTTGGCGGCCCAAACATCGGCACATGCGCGTTTACGATACCCGTTTTTACCTGGCCGATCTGGGCACCGGCGCGGTCGATCTGCTTGTCGATGCGACTGAAAACACCCGCCTGTTCTGGACCGGTGCAGCTGAAGCGCTGGACCATGCAGACAATGGCCGGATCAGCGTTATTTACCCCACCCGCCGCAACCTGGAGCGCCTGGCGCAATTCGGCAGCTTTGACGAGGCTGTTGCCCACGTGGAGCAGTTCCCCAGCCGGATGATCACGCCCTTTGTCACCGAAGAGAATGGCGCACGCTGGCTGCGCATTCCCGCCGATGCCGGCTATCCGGTGACGGGTGAGGTGCTGGAAAGCGCTGCGCGGGGATAGCCCTTGCCAATTTGCATGGCCCATCAATCCAATCGGTACGGCAGCGGCCTGGGGCCGAACCGCGCACGGATCAGGGCGATCTGCTAGGGTGCGGCCGATGCACAGCAGGGGGCACTGATGCAAAGCTTGCGAGTTACTGCGTGCAACGTCATCGCCATTCCCGGTGCGCCGATGCTCGTGCTGGGGTTGGCTTACACGGCCTTTGCCTGCCTGGGGCTCAACTGGGCGCAGGTCATGGGCGCAGGAAGCCCAGTTTGGCCTGCCTCCGGCGTGGCGCTTGCCGGACTGTTACTGGGCGGGTTGCGGCTATGGCCGGCGATCTTTTTTGGGCGGCTGGCCGCGGGCTGGTTATCGGGTAGCGAGCAGCCTTTCTGGGCTGAACTTCTGCTGGCGATTGCCAATACACTTGCCGCAACCATCCCCCTTTTGCTGACCCGCAGCCGGGGTTTGTTGAAACCGGCTCTGGACGATCTGCAAGCCCTGTTGAATTACCTGTTTTGGGGTGCACTGGTCGGCGGCCTGATTGCCGGAGTGCTGGGCACATTGACCCTGGCTGCATCATCGGCTCTGCCTGTTACGCAACTGCCGCCCATCCTTACCAATTGGGTCGTAGCCTATTTTGTAGGCGCAGTTCTGCTGGGCCCGTTTCTGCTGTCGTGGCTGCCATTTTCGTCGCCCTTCACCTGGTTTGAGCGCGCCCATCTTGCGGCGGTTTTATTGGTAACGTTGGTCTTTTCGAGCTTGTTTTTGCTCCCCCCCAACCAGGCATTCCTGCGGACGTGGCACATTTTCCCAGTGCTGGTCTGGGCAGCCTTGGCCTTTGATCTGCGCGGGGCCACGATTGCCATGATAATTGTTGCTTCAGCGGCAACCTGGGCAGCTGATCACGGGCTGGGACCAATGAACCCCTACGCGGCGATCACCGCACAGAAGGTATCGCTTGCCCAGCAATTCGTGGCGATTACCGCAGCGACAACCTTGGCCCTTGCCGTGGTTGCCAGCGAACGGCGCGCGAAGAATGCCCTCGCCGAACAGGGCAGGTTATTGCGCATAGCCGAAGAAGAGGCCCGCGCCCGCGCTGAGGAATTAGAGGTGCTGCTGGCGGCGGTACCCGCCGCGATTTGGGTGGCGCGCGATCCCGATTGCAACGAAATCGTTGGCAACGCGACCTCGGCCAGACTGTTACGCTTGCCCGCGGCAAGCGGGAACATGTCCAAGTCGCGCGATGATAATGCTGCCGTGTCCCATTACACCGTGCTGGATAGGGACGGGCGAGAGCTTTCGCCGGAGGACCTGCCCGTGCAACGTGCGGCCCGTGGCGAAGTGGTGTGGGATTTCGAGGAGCGGATCCTGTTCAACGACGGCACTGCGCTCGATCTGCTGGGCAACGCCACGCCCTTGTACAGCAAGGCTGGAGAGATTCGTGGTGCCGTGGCCGCTTTTATCGACATCACCGAACGCAAGGCGGCAGAATCTCGCGAACATCTGCTGGCCCGCGAAGTGGACCACCGCGCCAAGAACATCATGGCCGTGATCCAGGCAATCGTGCACTTGACCGATGCCGAAGACATTGCCGGTTTCCGCAAGGCCATCAGCGGACGGATCGCCAGCCTGGCGCGTTCCCACACCCTGCTGGCCGAGAACCGGTGGGACGGCGCGGAACTGCGCGAACTTATCGAAGAAGAACTGGCACCCTACATACCGCGCCGCAGCAACGCAGCGCATCGCGTCACGCTAAGTGGGCCGCAGGTCAAGCTCAAGCCGCTGACGGCGCAATCGATCACCCTGATCCTCCACGAACTGATCACCAATGCCCTCAAGCACGGTTCGCTTTCCAACGATGTGGGACAGTTGGCAATCGATTGGCAGGTTGATGCGCCTGGCCCCGACCAGCGGCTGGCGCTGCGTTGGGTTGAAACGGGTGGGCCAACGATCCATTCGCAGGGAAAATCCAACTTTGGGCTCTCGCTGATCGAAATCACGGCGCGCGACCAGCTTTATGGCTCGATCGAATCGCTTTGGAAGCCCTCTGGCCTGACGGTCGAGATGTCTGTTCCGGTGGGGGAATTGTTACGCCCGAACAGCGCGACCACCTGACG
>JBEGJL010000312.1:0-3514 GCA_041184605.1 Pseudomonadota bacterium | reverse complement strand
ATATCTATCCGGGCCTCGATCAGCTGATTTCTGAGGCGGCGCGGCTGCGCTATCGGTCGGCCGGTGAGTTCATCGCGCCGATTACTGTCCGTTCGCCCTTTGGGGGTGGGATCTTTGGCGGGCAGACGCACAGTCAATCGCCCGAGGCGCTGTTTACCCATGTGGCGGGCCTCAAGACGGTGATTCCCTGCACGCCCTATGACGCCAAAGGCCTTTTGATCAGCGCGATCGAGGATGACGATCCGGTGATCTTCTTTGAGCCCAAGCGCATCTATAACGGGCCGTTCAACGGCTATTACGACAAGCCGGTCGAACCCTGGTCCAGGCACCAAGACAGCGAAGTGCCCGAAGGGTATTATACGGTGCCGCTGGGCAAGGCGCGGATCGTGCGCGAGGGCGAGGCGATGACCGTGGTAGCCTATGGCACCATGATCCACGTGGCCGAGGCGGTCTGCCGGGAAAAGGGCATCGATGCTGAAATCATCGATCTGCGCACGCTCGTCCCGCTAGACATAGCGACTGTGGAAAAGTCTGTGCAGAATACCGGCAAATGCCTCATCATCCATGAGGCGACCCGGACCGGCGGTTTCGGCGGCGAACTGTCGGCGCTGGTGCAGGAACGCTGTTTCTACCACCTCGAAGCCCCGATCGAGCGCGTGACCGGTTTCGACACCCCTTATCCGCACAGCCTTGAATGGGCCTATTTCCCCGGACCCGTCCGCATTGGCGAGGCGGTGGACCGGCTGATGAAAGCGTAACGCCATGGGTACCTTTACCTTCAGACTCCCCGACATCGGCGAAGGCATCGCCGAGGCCGAAATTGTTGCCTGGCACGTCAAGGTTGGCGACCGGGTAGAGGAGGACGACAAGCTGGCCGATGTCATGACCGACAAGGCCACGGTCGAAATGGAAAGCCCCGTTTCAGGCGTGGTCCGCGAAGTTGCCGGTGCCGAGGGCGACATGATCGCGATCGGCTCACCGCTGGTGGTGATCGAAACCGACGGGGAAGAGGAAGTTGAAGGCGAGGTTCCTTCTCCCCTTGAGGGGAGTGGGAGGAGCGACGAAGTCGCGGAGGATGTGGGGGCAGCCAATCCGCACCAGCATCAGCCTGAGCCCCCCCACACCCCGGCCCACTCCCCTGAAGGGGAGAGGGAGAACCACGCCTCACCATCTGCATCCGAACAGCCGAATGCCCATATTGGCAAGGTTTTAGCCTCTCCGGCCGTCCGCGCCCGCGCTGCCGATTTGGGCATTGACCTGGCGCAGATCAAACCGGCTGAAGATGGCCGCATTCGTCACGCCGACCTCGATGCCTTCCTCGCTTACAATGCCGGCGGCGGCTTTCGCGCACCCGGCGGCAAGCGCGCGGACCAGCAGGTCAAGGTAATTGGCCTGCGCCGCCGCATTTCCGAGAACATGGCGGCGTCAAAGCGCAACATTCCGCATTTCTCCTACGTCGAGGAATGCGATGCGACCGCGCTTGAGGAAATGCGCGCCCAGCTTAACGCGGCGCGGGGCAGCCGCCCGAAACTGACTCTGTTGCCGCTACTGATTACCGCGCTCTGCCGGGCCCTGCCGGACTTCCCGATGCTGAATGCCCGCTTTGACGATGAGGCGGGTGTCGTGACCCGCTTTGGTTCGGTTCACCTTGGCATGGCGACGCAGACCGACGCCGGCTTGATGGTGCCGGTGATCCGCGACGCGCAAGACAGGAACCTGTGGCAGCTTGCGGCAGAGATTGCGCGCCTCGCCGAAGCGGCCCGCAATGGTACCGCCAAAAGTGAGGAACTGACCGGCTCGACCATCACCTTGACCTCGCTCGGGCCCTTGGGCGGCGTTGCGCATACGCCTGTGATCAATCGCCCCGAGGTGGCAATCATTGGGCCAAACCGGATTATCGAGCGGCCGATGTTCGTGCCAGATGGCATAGGGGGCGAGCGCATTGAAAAGCGCAAGCTGATGAACCTGTCGATCAGCTGCGATCACCGGGTGGTCGATGGCTGGGACGCGGCCAGCTTTGTCCAGGCGGTTAAGCGCCTGATCGAAACCCCGGTCCTGTTGCTGACGGACTGAGGCTTAGCGAACGATCGCGCTGTAAGCGATTCGGCCCTGACCACGTGAAGCGGCACGCGGATCGACGCGCCAGCGGACATGGGTAACGTCTTCCGGCGTGGCCAGGCGGCCGCCAACGCGCATCGCGCCAAGCTTGCCCCAAGTGCGGCCGCCGTCGATTGAGACTTCCTCGTCGCCGTTGGCGCTGCCCTGGTAATAGACGGTGCGGGGCAGGGGATTGGTAACGACAAAGCCACCGTCACCCCCCAGCTTGTACCAGTTCACCACATAGACCACCCGATCACCGCGGCTGAGATCGCTGGCAGGCTGGAGCATTCGACCTGCGGGGGCGGCGCGCTCGACAAAGACAGCGCTATCCAGCGAGACGGCCGGTGCGCCCTGTGCGGCAGTGCCGAAACTGGCCAGGGCAGCAGCGATTGCAAGCAGCTTTGCAGTGCAGTTCACGAGAAAGTCCCCCTTCTGGCGGCCGCGATTTGCGGGCCACTGAAGGGGTTTTCGCAACAAGGGGCAAACGAAAGGTTAACGACCTGTTTCGGGGGGCGGTAAACCGGTTCTTAAAGGTTCTGCACTGGTCGTCGCGAAGGCTGTTGACAGCCTCTGCATCAGACCGTAGTGGCGCGGCTCCCAAGTGGCTGCGCGGGTGTAGCTCAGTTGGTTAGAGTGCCGGCCTGTCACGCCGGAGGTCGCGGGTTCGAGCCCCGTCACTCGCGCCACTTGGGACGTTTTTCCTAAAAAGCCTTGGAAAAGTTAACGGCCTGGCTGCCCGCCGGCAGGCTGACCATCATGCCGTCGCGGGCCAGCTTCAGATCACCCTTGAAGACCTTGGGCGCATCGCCAACGAACAGCCGCTCGATTAGCGCAGCCGGTGGAGCGGGCACCATGTGGTACAGGACCAGGGCCTTGGCGCCGGCTTCCTTGGCGGCGCGGGCGGCGTCTTCAGGGCTCGCGTGATAACCGGGAATATCAGCCATGATCTTGGCCTGATCCTTGCGTCCGTGCTTGGCCAGTTGCGCCTGCATTGCACCGATCATCTTGGCGTTTAGCGCTTCGTGGAACATCAGGTCCGCGCCCTTTGCCGCGGCAACAAAATCGGGCGCGTAAACGGTATCGCCGCTGATCGCGACCGCGCGGCCTTTGTAGTCCAGCCGATATCCGAAGGCAGGCTTGACCGGATCGTGGATCACGCGGATCGCGGTGATCTTAACGCCATTGCGATCATAAATGACCTGACTGGCCTGTCCGTCTGGCAAGGTAATGATCTGCGCGGCACCGCCGAAGCCGGTCGGACGGGCGACTGCCGGGCCATGATGCGCAATGCGATAGCCGCTATCGATCGTGTAAGCCTGCCGCAGGCCGGCGATGACCTGATCGGTCCCCGTTGGGCCGCTGATGGGCAGGGGCGTGCCGCGTGAGCCGGCAATCCAGGCTTGCAGCAACAGTT
>JBEGJL010000311.1:0-2650 GCA_041184605.1 Pseudomonadota bacterium | reverse complement strand
GGCAAGAGTCCCCGCCCTGCTCGCCCGCGAATGGCACGCCGCCGGCCGCATCGCCGCGCTGGGCGAGGTCGAGGAATGTCGCAAAGGCTACTGGCTCGTCGCCCCGCTGCCGCAGTGGCGGCAGAAGAAGGTCAAGGCGCTGGTTGCGTTCCTGACGCAGGCTTAGAAATCCCCAGCCCAACCCGCTCGTGCTGAGCCTGTCGAAGCACTGTCCTGATTTCTGGCATTGTGGCTGGCCGCAGCAGAAGGCAGTCCTTCGACAAGCTCAGGACGAGCGGATTATGCGGCGCCCTTAATTGGGTCCGACGATCACCTCGCCACGGGCCATCACGAACTTCATGGCCTTCAGCACTTTCACGTCAGCCAGCGGATCACCGCTGACGGCGATGATGTCCGCTGCCTTGCCGACTTCCAGCGTGCCGGTTTCCTTGTCGACGCCCAGCAGGGCTGCGGCATTGACGGTGGCGGCCTTGATCGCTTCGGCGGGCGGCATGCCATACTTGACCAGCAGTTCGAACTCGTCGGCATTGCGGCCGTGCTTCGAAACACCCGCATCAGTGCCGTAAGCAATTTTCACGCCCAGCGGATAGGCGATCTGCAATGACTTGCCGGTCACGCCAATGCGCCAGTCGATCTGGGCCTTGATCGCGGGGGGATAGGCGTTGGGATTGGCGGCCAGCCGCTCAAGGTAGCCATTCACCGTGCTCAGCGTCGGCACATAGAACGTGCCGGCCTTGGCCATCATCTTGGCGGTTTCTTCGTCGATGGTGGTGCCGTGTTCGATTGAATCCGCGCCGGCGCGGACCGCCAGCTTGATGCCATCCAGGCCGTGGGCATGAACGGCAACCTTGCGGCCATAGGCGTGCGCGGTTTCGACCAGGGCCTTGGCCTCGTCCTCAACCATGCGGGTGGCCAGGCCCGTCCCGGAATTGACCCCGCCGGTCGTGGCAAACTTGATCACGTCGGCCCCGCGCCCGATCTGGCGGCGCACGGCGCGGCGGCAATCGTCGGCCCCGTCGCAGAGGTTTTCGGTGCCGATCATCCCGTGCATTTCATCGGCCAGGCCCACGCGCCCGTCCATGTGGCCGCCGGTGGTGGAGATCGATTCCCCGGCGTCAATAATCCGCGGGCCTTGCACCCAGCCGCGCTTGATTGCTTCCTTCAGCGCCAGCGTCTTGCCGCCATCGTCGCCCAGGTTGCGGACCGTGGTGAAACCGGCGCGCAGAGTCTTCATCCCGTTCCAATAGGTTTCCAGCGCGTGCATCGGCATGCTCTCGGTCACCATGGCGACGACACCCTCGTTCCCGGCCCGGTCGCTCGAGAGGTGGGTGTGGCTATCAATCAGGCCGGGCAGGACGGTCTTGTCCTTGAGGTCGATTTCCTTCGCTCCGGCGGGCGTGGCGACATAGCCGTCTTGCAACGAAACGATTTTCCCTTCGTCCACCACGATGGTCGTTGCGCCGCGCGGTGCCTGCCCCGGCACGGCGATTACGCGACCGGCGTGGATATAGGTCGGTGCGGCCATGGCGGCGGTGCTGGAAAGCAGGGCGGCAGTGGCGGCAAGCTTGGCGAAACGCATGGTTAGATCCTCTCCTGTTGGCGAGAAGACTAGAGATCGCCGGGACATCTCGCAACCGGGGACCATTATTAATCGTCCAATTAAAATCCCGATTGACCGGCCCCTTTCGGGCAGGCATCCCCTTCACCATGATGGGGGAAACGATCCGCATCCCGATTGACGGGGGACTCAGTCTTGCTGCCGACATTGCCGGGCCAAAGGGCGCGCCAACTGTGGTTCTTGGTCACGGAGGCGGGCAGACCCGCCATTCATGGGACAAGGCCGAGCAGCAACTGGCTAAGGCCGGCTATTTTGCGATCAATTATGACCTGCGTGGGCACGGGGACAGCGATTGGTCAACCGATGGCGATTACAGCCTGGAAGCGCGGGCGGATGATCTGGCCGCCGTGGTGCGGATCGGCTCACCGAATTTTGCGCTTGTTGGTGCCTCGTTGGGCGGGATCACCGCGATGGTCGCGGCCTCGCGCGGGCTAACCCCGGCGGCGTTGGTGCTGGTCGATATTGTTCCGAAAATGAGCGCGCAGGGCGTGGCCAAGATCACCGCCTTCATGACCGGCAATCCCGATGGCTTCGTCAGTCTTGAAGCCGCAGCGGATGCGATCAGCGCCTATTACCCCGATCGGCCGCGTCCCAAGGACCTCTCCGGCCTCAAAAAGAACCTGCGCCAGGGGGCTGACGGGCGTTGGCGCTGGCACTGGGATCCCAGCTGGATGCATTCACCGCGCGGCGATCCGCGTGAACTTTTGAATATCATGGATGCGGCCGATTGGACGGACCGGGTTCCAACCCTGCTGGTGCGCGGCATGAAGAGCGATATCGTCACCGATGATGGCGTCGAAGACCTGCGCCGCCGCATCCCCAAGCTGGAAATCGCCGACATTCGCGGCGCCGGGCACATGGTTGCGGGGGACAAGAACGATGAATTCAACGGCGCGGTGATTGAATTTCTGCGCCGGGTGATGCCGCCGGCCTAATCCGGATCGCGGCCATAGGCGGGCAGGGCCAGGCCCGAATGGATCGCCCAACCGCGCAGGGCAAAGCCGGCCAGCGCGGCCCCGCTGAACGCCAGCT
>JBEGJL010000310.1:0-3374 GCA_041184605.1 Pseudomonadota bacterium | reverse complement strand
GTTATAGTGCGGTGCAAGTGACTTTTGGCAAGCGACGCCCTACGCGCGTCACCAAGGCTGCCGCAGGTCACCTTGCCAAGGCTGGAGTGGAAGCTGGGCACATTCAGCATGAGTTTCGCGTCACCGACGCTGAACTTGCCACTTTGGCGCCAGGCGGCAAATTACCGATAGACCTGTTTCAGGTTGGCATGAAGGTCGATGTTCAGGGTACGTCGATCGGTAAAGGCTTTGCCGGTGTGATCAAGCGTCACAATTTCGGGTCGGGTCGTGCGAGCCACGGCAACTCGATTTCGCACAACAAGCCGGGTTCGATCGGACAGGCACAAGACCCGGGCCGGGTATTTCCCGGCAAGCGGATGGCGGGTCATATGGGTGCGGCAACCTGCACCGTGCAAAGTCTCGTGATTGTCCGCGTGGATAGCGAGCGTCAGCTTTTGCTAGTGCGCGGCGCTGTGCCTGGACATCGCGGCAGTGACGTTATCGTCAAGCCTGCAGCCAAGCCCGGCAAACCCAAAGCTGCTGTTGCAGCGGGTAAGGCGTCCAAAGACGCCTCCGGGAAGAAGTGAGGTAGGACATGGAACTCAAACTAATCAATGACCAAGGTCAAAGCGCTGCGACAGTGTCGGCTTCAGATGCGCTGTTCGATCGTGAATATAACGAAGCGCTGATTCATCAAATCGTCGTGGCTTATCAGGCTAACGCCCGTCTGGGCAATCGTGCCCAGAAAGGCCGTAGCGACGTACGTCACACCCATAAAAAGCCGTGGCGCGGCAAGGGTACTGGCCGCGCTCGCGCCGGTGACAATGCCAGCCCGTTGTGGCGGGGCGGCGGTCGGATTTTTCCGAACTCGCCTGATGAAAACTTCACACAGAAGGTGCCGCGCAAGATGTATCGCGCTGGTATAGCGGCGATATTGTCTCAATTGGCCCGAGAAGGCCGATTGATGGTGGTTGAGCAGTTCGCGGTGGATTCGCCCAAGACCAAGATGCTTGCTCAGAAAGTGAAAAGCCTCGGCATGGAGGAATTGCTGGTGGTCACGGATGAGGTGGACGAGAATCTTTATCTTTCCTCGCGCAATCTGCCTAACGTTCAGATTCTGGATGTGAATCATGCGGATCCGGTGTCGCTGATTCACTACCGGAATGTCATCCTTACCCGCAAAGCGGTTGCCAAATTCGAGGAGTTGATGAAATGAGTGCCTCGACCGTGAAAAATGCAGAGCGCCTTCTTCAGGTTCTGCTCTCTCCGGTAGTGTCGGAAAAGAGCACCTATGTTGGTGAAAAGCATAACCAGTACACCTTCCGTGTTGCTGCTGACGCAACCAAGCCTGAAATCAAGGCTGCGGTTGAAATGTTGTTTTCCAAGAAGGATGCGGCGCTGGAAGTAACGGGCGTACGCGTTGCCAATGTCAAGGGCAAGGAGAAGCGTTTTGGACGCTTTATCGGCCGGCGGCGTAACTGGAAAAAAGCCTATGTCTCTCTGGCTGCAGGCCAGGAAATCAACTTCCAGGCGACGGAGTAACCCATGGCACTGGTCAAAGTAAAACCGACTTCAAACGGCCGTCGTTCACTCGTCAAGGTCGTCGTCAAAGACTTGCACAAGGGTGCGCCGTACGCGCCGCTGCTTGAAAAGCAGTCCAAGACTGCAGGCCGCAACAACTCGGGTCGCATCACAATGCGGCATAAGGGTGGCGGCCACAAGCACCACTACCGGCACATAGATTTGCTGCGTAACAAGGATGGCATTCCCGCCAAGGTGGAACGCATCGAGCATGACCCGAACCGTAGCGCACACATTGCGTTGCTGTGCTACGCAGATGGCGAGCGTCGCTACATCATTGCGCCCAAGGGCATTGCTGCTGGCGCGACGCTGATGTCTGGCAGTGAGGCACCCATCAAGGCGGGAAATGCGCTGCCTTTGCGCAACATCCCGGTTGGCAGCACGATTCACTGTATTGAAATGCAACCAGGCAAGGGTGCACAACTTGCTCGCTCCGCGGGTACCTCGGTGCAATTGCTTGCTCGGGAAGGTAGTTACGCACAATTGCGCTTGCGCTCTGGCGAAATTCGTCGCGTGCATGTGGATTGCCGCGCGACCATCGGTGAAGTGGGTAACGAAGAGCACAACCTCGAATCCATCGGCAAGGCCGGTCGTGTGCGTTGGCGCGGTATCCGTCCGACCGTTCGTGGTGTTGCGATGAACCCGATTGACCATCCGCATGGTGGTGGCGAAGGCCGTACTTCTTCGGGCCAGGATCCAGTGTCTCCTTGGGGTGTGTTGACCAAGGGTTACAAGACCCGCAAGAACAAGCGCACCAGCAGCATGATCATTCAGACCCGACATAAGAGATAAGGTCAGACAGCCATGGCACGTTCGATTAAAAAAGGTCCATTCGTGGACCACCACCTGGTGAAGAAGGTGGAAACAGCACGCTCCGGTAACGACAAGCGTCCTATCAAGACTTGGTCACGCCGTTCAACCATATTGCCGGATTTTGTCGGCCTGACCATCGCCGTTCATAACGGACGTGCGCATGTTCCGGTCTATATCTCCGAGAATATGGTGGGACACAAGCTGGGCGAATTCGCGTTGACTCGTACATTCAAGGGTCATGCCGCCGACAAGAAAGCCAACTCTGGCGACCGGAAGTAAAGGGAAATGATGGAAACCCAAGCAAAACTATACGGTGTTCGTCTCTCCGCGCAGAAAGGTCGGCTAGTTGCAGATCTGATTCGTGGTCTGCCCGTCGACAAGGCCCTCAATGTGTTGGCATTCAGTCCTAAGAAGGGGGCAAGAATCATCAAGAAGGTTCTTGAGTCGGCGATTGCCAATGCGGAACATAACGACGGCGCCGATATTGATGAATTGAAGGTGAAGCGGATATTTGTGGAGCAGGGCGCTGTGATTAAACGCTTCCATGCCCGAGCCAAGGGGCGTGGTGCAAAGATTCATAAGCAAACCTGCCACATCTACGTCTTTGTCGGTGATGAAGACAAGAAAGTGCCGGCGGTTCCTCGCTCGGTTCGCCGCGCTGCTGCCGCAGCTGCCAAGGCTTAAGGGAAGAACATGGGACAGAAGATTCATCCGACCGGGTTTCGGCTAGCGGTCAACAAGAACTGGACTTCGCGTTGGTTTGCCAATGACAAGAATTTTGCCGGCATGCTGATTGAGGACCTTAAGGTTCGCGAATATCTGAAGAAGAAGCTCGCGCATGCGTCGGTTGGGCGTGTGATCATCGAGCGTCCAGCTAAGGATGCGCGTATCACCATCCACAGCTCGCGCCCTGGCGTCGTCATCGGCAAAAAAGGCGAGGACATTGAAGTCCTCAAGGCCGATCTTCGCCGGTTGCTGGGTGTGCAGATGGTGCATGTGAA